>DATKXL010000098.1:0-8326 GCA_035529055.1 Bacteroidales bacterium | reverse complement strand
AGATAATAATAAGTAGTTGACGGACTTAAACCGGTATCTTGATAAGTTATGGGATTTGCCCCAACAACAGCAATCTGGGCCCATCCCACTGATGAATGATACCGCCAGATGTGAAATCCTTCTTCATTGGTCGCATTGTCTGTCCAGCTCAGGTTTATCTGGCTGGAAGAAATAGCTGTTGCGGTCAGATTGGTTGGTGCAACTGGAGGCGTTGTACCAGAGCTGATATTAACCGTTAAACTTGCCACGCTTGAGGTCGAGCTGTTGCCTGCTGCATCATATGCCCTTGCCGTCCAACTGTGCGTGCCATTGTCCGCACTCGTAAATGTCCACGAATACGTGTATGACGAAGTCGCGTCTGTTCCTTTATAAGTGCCTCCGTCATAAAAGTCCACTCTCGTCACGCCCACATTGTCCGAAGCCGATGCATAGATCGTCACCGTCTGTGCCGACGTGTAGGTCGTGCCTGAAGAAGGGCTTGTGATCGAAACTGTCGGGGGTGTTGTATCTGCTGCGCTAATATTAACCGTCAAATTCACCGTACTTGAGGTCGAGCTGTTGCCTGCTGCATCATAGGCCTTTGCCGTCCAGGCGTGCGTGCCATTGTCCGCACTCGTAAACGACCAAGAATAAGTATACGGACTTGAGGTGTCAGTCCCTTTCAAAGTCGTTCCATCATAAAACTCCACTTTTGTAACACCCACCCTGTCTGAAGCAGAAGCAGCAATCGTCACCGTCTGGGCGCTTGTATAAGTCGTGTTATTGGAAGGACTCGTGATCAAAACCGAAGGAGCCTTTTTGTCTGCCGCTTCCGCAATTGAATAAAATAAGATTGCTAAAAGTAAAAAGATCGTAAAAAATGAGTGCTTGTGTTTTATCATGGAACCTCCGGGTAAAGAATTTTTTTGGTATCTATTATAAGATACGGATTTTTTAGTCACTGTCAATGAACTTCTTGCTTTTTTTCTTGGTAAAATTGCTCTTTTGAAAAAAAGTTCAAAGATTCTAAGGATGTTAGGGTTTTAGGTAGCGCATTTCACTGGGACCCCCGAATCCTTGACCCCTTGAATCCTTTTGAGTTATGAATATTTTATCTTTTCTAAATACAATTTTTAAAGGTTTAATTATAAAAATTAGCCACCTGCCGAAAAATCAGAAAGATTCTCGATGCGAGTCTCGAAATCGAGTCGTACCGACTTCGCGAGAGTCGCTACGCCCGGCCAAGCCGGAATGACAAAAGTTAAACACAGTCTCCCTAAAAACATGGATCCCCCGGTCGAGCCGGAGGATGACAAATCCTGAGTTTACCGGCATTCTCCGTTTGGTTCTGAACTTTTGCTCTATTGACTTCTAACTTTTGCACTTGAATCCTCAAATCCTTGACCCCTTGAATCCTATTTCTATAGTAAGTATACGGTATGAATGTGAAAAACGTATGAAGGGAAAATTAAGTTTTCTTAATAATTGCAATAGGATCCGAGGATTCAAGGGTTCGAGGGGCCGAGTTAAAACAACGAGACCTTCGACAGGCTCAGGGTAACAAAAAAGAAGTGGCCGAGGGGTCGAGGGGTCGAGGGGCCAAGTGCAGAAGTCAGAAGTACAGAAGTGCAAAAAGGCAAAAGAGCAAAAGTGCAAAGTTGGAAGCGCAAAAGTCAAACGTTTTTTTCTAAATTCAGATTTAAATCTTGCTAATATTTTCTGAATTCTGATATTCTGAAATCATAAAGGGAGGTAAACAATGCGTGCTCTGAAGCCATTTGTAGCAGAAATAAAGTCTCGGGGTCAGCTCACTATTCCCAAAAAGATAAGAGATATTAGCAATCTCGAAGAAGGTCAGGTAGTCTCGATCATTCCTGTTGGTGAATCCATTCTCATAACGCCGAGGAGGCTTGTGCTTGACGAGGCGAGGAGGCAGATCGGAAGGATACTTAAGGAGTCTGGTCTTTCACTCGAAGATTTATTGGCCGGCCTTAAAGACGAGAGAAAGACCCTTTTCAAAGAGCGTTATGGCAGAAAAAGTCGTTAGAGTTTTCCTTGATTCAAATGTTATTCTCTCGGGTCTTATTTCTGAAAAGGGAGCACCGCGCATTATTCTCGATATACTTTGCCTGGGGCTTCCTTTTCTCACAGGCATAACAGGGAGGTATAACATAATCGAAATTGAGCGCAATCTGGCCAAAAAATTATCCGGCGTTCTTACCGTATACAAAAAATATCTTCCGGAACTTAATCTTGAGATTCTTCCATTACCATCCATAGAGGAGATCGATAATTTTTCTAAAGACATTACAGCTATTTCCGATAAGGATATCCCCGTTCTTGATTCAGCAATCGAAGGCAGAGCAAACTTTCTCGTAACAGGAGATAAGAAAGACTTCGAGAAACTTAAAACAAGGAGCAGTTATTACTTCAAAATAGTAAACCCTTCAGAATTTCTTGATGCGATACTTCCCGAAATTCTCCAAGACATGAAAGAAGATGAAGGATAATGGATTGAAACTGCCAAAGCATTATATCGAGAGATACCTAACCCCAAAAGTAAACTTGCTTACGCATAATATTCTTCAATACAGTCCGAGAGGATACAGGATTCAAGTGGTCGAGAGGTTTCAGCAGAAGCGCAGAAGCACAATAGCAGAAATTGAGATGTTTACCCTTGGGAGATTCATTCGTTCGCTTGACACCGGCATTTTTAGTGTATACTTTGCTGTATACACTAAGAGGTGAAACATGAAGACCGCTACAGCAAAAAAACTGAGAACCAGGGCAGCTGCAATTCTTGAAACGGTAAGCAAAGGGAATGAGGTTGTGATAACAAAGCGTGGCAAATCCATAGCTATCTTAAAGCCCTTTCTCGAGAAATCTAAAAAAGAATTCAGCCCTGTGGGGTTTGGTTTATGGAAAAATCGGAAGGATCTGAAAGACGTTGCTGGTTGGGTTGGAAAACAGAGGGAAGAGAGATTTTAGCTGCATCTGCCTTATCATACAAGGCTTCACTTGCAACAGCAAATTTTAAGCATTTTAAGAATATTCCAGGACTTCATGTCATCCGTTTCGAGCCGTAAAATATCCCTGCATTTCATTCCCTTTTCGCCGGGTTCAAGTTTACAACTTGAACGTATAAATTTGGCCCTTCCGGAACCTCTGCGGGAAGCCATTCTTCGTGTGATATAATAATGTTATGCAAAAAGTTAGACTGAATGGGATGGCAATTGACAAGCTCATCAGATCTAATGAGAAGGATAAGAAGAGTGCTAACAAATAATTTACCCGATGTGGTCTTATGAAGCTGCATGTTATCATTGAGAAGGATGAATCTGGCTATTATGTAGCAGAGGTGCCAGCTCTTCTCGGATGTCTCTCTCAAGGGAGGACCTATGAAGAAGCTATCACTAATATCAAAGAAGCCATTGAGGGATGGCTTGAAGTCATGGAATCCAAACACCCCGTTGATCCTTCTATATTGGTTGAAGTTGCTGTTTAATGGGGAAACCCTTAAAACTCTGTTCCGGAGCTGGTGCTGTGAGGAAATTCCAGAAAGCGGGCTGGACTGCTGTCCGTCAGAAAGGCTCTCATGTTATGATGACTCATTATACAATTATTTGAGAAAATAATGGTTGAGCAGCCTTCTGCTGCTTAATTAAACAGGCTGAGGCTAAAAAGCATCCCATTCTTCTGCAGTAATTGAATGCCCTATTATCGATTCAACTTCTTGGATCATCATGCGAAGTTGCGGAATAGAATATTCAGTATTTGAAGGAATTGACAAACGGTGGTATTGATATACCATAAACTGATGCCTCGTTCCAGCAAATGGACCATCAAAGCCAAAATGGCGCAAACGACTGATAAAATCCCTGCGCTTACACGGCGTCCACTTGCTCACGGACTGGTTCCTTGTTCAGGTCAATGCATCCAATTACCGGTAAAGGATGCCCGAGTTTTAATCCGACTAAAATCCAGTCTTCAAGGGTTGAACGCAGTTCATTCTCGCACTCACGTAAGGTTGCCCCAAAGGCTAAAACACCTAAACAAGAAGGTATCCGTCCGCTGAATGTACCGTCCTCAAGTTTGTCATAGACAGCTTCTGATAAAGCATGCTCAACATATTCACTCAAAATATATCGTGTGGCCACCGAAACACCCCCGTTCGCTATCAGGTACTAAAATAATTATACCACAGCAAAAAGATTCTCCATCATAGTTAATAATCGTCTCATAATAGTACAGGTATGGGACTCTTGTTGGCGGGTTCAAGTTTGCAACTTGAACCCGCCAGGGAGTTTCGAGGGGTACTGAAAGCATTCGGGACGACAAAACAATCCCACTGAGACTAAAATGATCTTGCAGGTCATAAAGCTCAATTTTTTCTGTATAATAGAACAGTAATGGTATGAATAAAGATGTTCTGGAAAGAGTATTAACAGGGCTTTCGGACAAAAATATCAGATTTTCTGATATAAGAACTTTACAAATAAGATCATACCTTTGAAGACATTGATTATAAAATCCCTCCTACCCTCCCTTTGCTAAAGGGAGGAAATGTACCCCTCTTTAGCAAAGAGGGGTAAGGGGAGATTTTTGTATAATGAATCCCACTTATGCGCTCCATAGTAAATGCCGGTTTAGTTTTTACGGAATTTAATTTTAAAATACAAGTTTCATAAGGAGAACCAAAATGTATAAATACGAGGTCATTGTCTATTGGAGTGAAGAAGACGAGACATATATTGCGGAAGTTCCGGAACTGATAGGTTGTATGGCTGATGGAACCACATATGAAGAAGCCATAGGAAATGCGCAGGTGATAATCACCGAATGGATCGAAACAGCTAAGGAATTAAATCGAGAGATACCTAAACCCAAAGGTAAACTTGCTTACGCATAAAAACAAAATATCGGGTTCAAGTTACAAACTTGAACCCGCGGAGGAAGCCTCTTTCAACATCAATTGCTAAGATATACTATCGTTTTGATGCATCAAGAACTGTAATTCCAACAAGTTCATTGCCTTTATATCGTAACAGCACACCATTTTCGAGCATTTCTGAATCGGTTGTCCGTTGTGGTCTTTTGAAGCTAATATAGAGAACATCTGCCTCCTTGTCGTAGTCTATCCACATTTTGGATTCAGGCATCTTAATGAGATGTGACACAAGTTCATATACTTCTTTCAGGGTCTTCTCTATTTCTGTCGTTGCCATACAATGACTTCTCTTTCAAGTTTTATCTTGCTCGTTAAGTATACAGTGATGAAAAAACCATCACTGTCGTCCGTTTCCTTATAAATTACACCCAGGAATTTACCATCTTCTCTGCATCTCAAAGACATCAACGCTTCCTTATACCCCTTGATAACATAATCCGGATTTTCTATCAGTTCAAGGACTTCGTCATAATATCCTGCGAGATCATCATGGTTTTCAATAATATGCAGCCACCGCTCATCAGTCAGTCTAATAGGCACATTGTTGATAGATTTAACAATCTCCATTAAGCAATTATAGAAATTCAAAGCATAGAATGCAAATTTCCGAATTGCCTCATTTAAAAATCTTGGCGGGTTCAAGTTTGGAACTTGAACCATGAATATTACAACCCAAAGAACAGGGTTCAATTTATAAAATTGAACCCGCTGAGGAGATTCTCAATATTTTTCAGAGGGTATATTGAAGGGTTAGGTTCATCTCAGGGAAAGCCGAAGAAGCAATAGCTGAACATAGAAGACATCCGTTGCTCATTTGCTCTATTGCACTCTCAGACTTTGAACTTTCACTCTTCTGCACTTCCACTCTTCTGAACCCTTTACTGTGAATCGTTAAGAAGGCTATCACTCTTTATTTCTGAGAAGGTATAACTTTTTCAAGCTCTTTAATAAGTGGGGGGATATCTTCAAGGACAGTTTTCCAGAGAACATCAAGATCAATCTCGAAGTAGGCGTGAATAAGACGGTTTCGCATACTGATTATTTTTACCCAAGGGATCTGCGATAATTTACTGTATGTTTCCTGTGAAACTTTTGCAGATGCTTCTCCAATGATTTCAATGTCTTTCACAAGAGATAACACAAGCATACGGTTTATGTTTAAGTCCATTCGAGTTTTTCCTTCGGTAAAAGAAAGCGCTTCCCGTGCGGCATCCAGCATGTGGTGAAGCCGGATTAAGTCATCCCGCCGCATATTGTACCTCTGCGGAATCAATGACCTCCTGCCTGAAATACCTGCTTAATTCCTGCGGTGTCCTCAAGTCAGCCTTACGTCCTAGAATCTCTGAAAGTTCTTGTTCCATACCCGCAAGTCGAATTAAACCAGGCACATGATCAGGCTCGAATTCGACCAGGAAATCAATATCACTGCCAGGGCCGAAGTTACCATGGAGTAAAGATCCGAAAAGCGATAAACGACGGATGTGATTTCTCCTGCAAAATTCTGCAATCTTCTCTTTTGGGAACTTAAAAGCTGTCTTTTTCATTCCTGACATCTTGATCCATTGTATCAGAGACCATGGACAATCTCAAACGGATTATGGATTAGAGTTTCCTGATTTTTTTCTTCTGATATTTCTCTTGTGGGTTCAAATTACAAACTTGAACCAACTTGAGGATTTGTGTCCTTCATTTTTAAGTTGAGGGAACCCTGGATTGCCTGATCAAGAGACTGTATCGCAATGTCATTCTGAGGCATAAGCCGAAGAATCTCAGTCTCATAATCTATTGATTTGAAAAAATTCTATCTGCTTCAGAAAAAGCGGATACAAAACAACTCATTATACAGGCATTTGAGAAAGCAATGGTTCAGCAGCCGTCTGCTGCTTGACTCAAAGCCTAAAATCTGCTGTTTACATTTCGCTATACTCTTTTGTACTTTTGATCTATTGCTCTTTTCAAGACCTGTTACCGATTTTTTATCAATTATAAAGAATCGACCACACAGCCTTCTACTCATGGTAAAATATGACTTAATAAAAACGAAGATGAAACGGGAAGATATCATAAGCGTTATTGCTGCACACAAAGCCAGTTTTGAGCGGGAATTCGGCGTTAAAAGAATAGGGTTGTTTGGAAGTTACGCCAGAGTCGAGTCCCGGGAAGAAAGTGACATAGATATCGTTGTCGAGATAGAAAAACCAGATCTTTTTCACCTGATGGGTATCAAACAGGCTATTGAGGAAGCGCTGGGCAATAAGGTTGACATCGTAAGATTGAGAGATAAGATGAATCATGCTCTGCGTTCCAGAATTGAACGTGACGCTATTTATGTATGATAAAGAACTCATTCTCAGCATCTTTAAAAACATCGCTTGGTCGTTAGAATAGATCATGAAAAGATTCCAGTCTATTCAATCGAGTAAAGACTTCTTAAAGGATGATATAGGACTCGAGAAATTGGATAGCATCTGTATGCAGTTGATCAACACAGGAGAAGCGCTGAAGGAGATTGATAAGCTCACTGGCGGAAGTCTTCTCTTAAACTATCCTGCCATTGACTGGAAAAAAGCAAAGGGCTTGCGGGACATCATAACTCATCATTATTTCGATGTTGAAAATTTGATTCCGTTGCCTTGCGCCCCAGCGCCGAAATCAGTGAGCGGCTATTCCGCGTCCACTGAATTTTTTTGTTAGGCGCTGTGTCGTCTTCGTCAAATCAAGTAATGACCTCAATGCATCATTTACTGCGGCGGAATCAACAAATGCCTTCGCCACATCTGGTTCAAGCATGACGATATTAGCACCTTCGGCCATGAGGCGTTTATGGTACTTTCTACGAACAGCTTTTGAATAGTCAAAATCGTATTCGGGGCGTAATTCGTCTTGGACTTTTTTTGTTTTAACCTTCAAATTGCACACATTTAATTTATCATAAATTCAAAAGATTGGGAGTAATCTCAGAAAAGACATAAACGAATTCTTCTGCGCAAATCGCGAGATTCCGAAGCCCAAGGGAAAACTTGCTTACGCATAATATCTTGTCTTGCAGGTTCGAGTCTGCAAACCGAACAAATAATATTAATAATTCTTGCCCATGATAGAGAGAAAAAGGTTGAAATTCGGGCAGAGATTCATAAAACCATCACATCTTTAATGGGTATGTCTTCTGTATTTCTTTAAAAATTCACCATCTTTCGTGTTTAAGTTGAAATGAAACACACAGTCGATATATTGCCTTGTTTTATAAGGCTAATTGTGAGCAAGCTTTTGCAAAACCGTATCAGTAGAGGCTTTGTAGACTTTTTTGCCCAGTATTTATCCATCTTAAAGGAGTTTTGGGCTGTTAGTCGTTCCCAAATCCTTAGCCCATGCGGTTTTACTAATTTCAGTGCTCGTAAC
>DATKXL010000097.1:0-3294 GCA_035529055.1 Bacteroidales bacterium | reverse complement strand
AATGTTGTTAAGAAAATCTTTCTCCTGGGCCAGAGAAACTGTGGCAATGGCACATAATATGAAAGATACGAATTTTTTTCTCATTTTCAAAATGTTTTAGGAAATATCGTGTAATTTACATAAAAAAATCTCCCCCTTCCGCGAATCGGAATTTCGTCACTTGGTTCCTCAATCTCCCACTCTCCTCTTCGTTCTTAGCCCTGAGCCCTGCGTCCTGCGCCCTGAGTCTTGCGCCTTGCGCCATTGTTTATTTCCCCAACATATTGAGTGCCGCCACATAGTACCCGGGATCTACCTTTATATCAGCATTTTTCACATCAATTTTAACAGAAGCAAACCTGGTGGCAGGTGTCAGTTTTGTCTCCTTTCCTGATACATAAATTTTCAGCGGCATATTGAATCCCTGCACGCAGTTGTTCCATCTGAAAGTAAGCTGATCGCCTTTAACATAATATTCGAAAACCGGGATTCTCACATCTCTGAGATACTGGTCGAAAAAGGGCTTCAGGTTCATACCTGTTTTCTCACTTATGTAATTCTCTATCTGTGAGCCTTTTACAACCTGATGATAAAAATCCCTGTTTAATCCCCTTAGAATACCTCTCCATTTTTCATCGTTATCAACTATTTGCCGGAGGGTATGGAGCATATTACCACCCTTGGGATACATATCACCTGATCCTGTAAAATTGACATTATATATTCCTGTAACAGGACGGTCATTTCTTATGCTTCTGCGCGTGCCCAGTGCGTATTCAGTGCCGGCCTCCTTGCCATAAAAATACTCCACGTACAGATTTTCCGAATAATTTATAAAGCTCTCGTGGATCCACATATCTGCAATATCTTCATATGTGATACTGTTTGCAAACCATTCATGACCTGATTCATGAATTATAATGAAGTCAAATTTGTCTCCCCATCCCGAACCGCTCTGGTCAACACCAAGGTAGCCATTCTGATACCCGTTCCCATAAGTTATTGAACTCTGGTGTTCCATACCCAGGTAGGGTGCATCAACAAGCTTGTAGCTGTCTTCGTAGAATGGATAAGGTCCGAACCAGTATTCAAAAGCGGCAAGCATCATAGGCACCTGCTTAAAATGAACCTTAGCCTTGTCGAGGTTTTCACGGAGTACATAATAGTCACAATCAAGTGCTCCTTTCTCTCCACGGAACACCTCTGAAAAGTGAACATAATCACCAATATTGATATTGACGCCATAGTTATTTATCGGATTTGATACAAACCAGTTATAAGTGGTGGTATTATTCTTATGTTTTACTGAGCTCCTTAACCGGCCGTTGGAAACATTCATCAGGTTTGAAGGAACATTAACGCTTATAAGCATGCTGTCGGGCTCGTCGTACATATGGTCTTTGCATGGCCACCAGAGACTTGCTCCGTCGCCCTGGCATGAAGAGGCTATAAAAGGCAGATTATTCTTATCCTTCTTCCAGGTGATACCCCCGTCCCATGGAGGTCGTGCAGATACTTTTGGCTTTCCTCCGTAGCTCAGGATCACTGAATAGATCTTCCCGGGTTCCTGTTTCTCTGCAAGATGGATCCAATGGGCGTTACCTTCCTTAACGATCTTAAGAGCTTTGCCGTTCTGTTCTGCTTTTGTCAGCCTGAGAGGTTCCTGGAGATCGATCTGCATCACATCAGCACTCTTTATTACCTGGTAAGTCACAATGTTGGTACCGTATATTGTACTATCCGAAGGCTTAACTGCAATATTGAGATGGTAATAAGTTAAGTCCCACCAGTCTCTCTCAGGTGTTATTGAACCCCGCAGAGTGTCCTGCCGCGTAAAATCCTTATATGACGGAGGCATAAACTGCGCCTGAAGCGGAAGTGTTAAGAATGCGCAAACTGATAAAACAAAATAAACCCCGGGAGATCTTTTCATTCTAATGATTTATTAAGATAAAAGACAAAAGTAAAAAGATAAATGATTTCTCCCACTCACCCTTTGACCTCCGAAGCTTTGGCAAATGAGGTTCTTCAACTCTCGATATTTAATACTATTTTTATGTCCCCGATGAGAAAACATGCCATCATATTATTACTCTTGCTGACCTACTCTGAAATATTTGTTCAAGCACAATTATCATCAAATCTCCCGATTATTGTCATCAATACACCGGAAGGAGCAGATATACCGAATGAGCCAAAGATTATGGCAGATATGAAAATAATTCATAACGGCAACGGTCAGATCAACAGTATTAATGATCCGGGAAACATTTATACAGGCAAAGTCGGTATTGAGATCCGAGGCCGTTATTCAGCTTCACTTCCACAAAAACCATATGGATTTGAAACCAGGGATTTGCCGGGAAATAATCTTGATACTTCATTATTGGGAATGCCTTCAGAAAACGACTGGATATTGCTGGCAAATTATAACGATAAGGCTTTTCTACGGAATTTTCTTGCTAACGATCTTTTTCAGAAAATGGGACACTATGCTCCCCGGAGCAGATATTGTGAGGTGGTTGTGAATAATGAATACCAGGGAATTTATCTTATGTGTGAAAAGATCAAAAGGGACAGGGAGAGGGTTAATATCGCGAAGCTTACACCTGATGACAATACAGGAGATGATCTGACCGGAGGGTATATTTTCAAGAATGATTATTACACCGCTTCCGACAGCTGGTTAAGTAACTTTTCACCTGTCAACAAGCCTGGCGCTGATATATATTTTGTCTATTACGATCCTAAACCTGAAGAACTGACTCCTCAGCAGAAAAACTATATAAAGGATTTTGTTAATTCGCTGGAGACCACTCTTTACAGTTCATCTTTTTATGTTGATGTGTTTGGCTACAGAGCTTACCTTGATGTTAATTCTTTTGTCGATTATTTTATCATTGGAGAGGTGTCAAGGAATATTGATGCCTATAAGAAAAGCAGGTTTTATTATAAAGATAAGGATAGCAAAGGTGGCCTGCTGTTTTCGGGACCTGTGTGGGACTTTGACTGGGCATGGAAGAACATTGAAGAAAATTGCATCCATTTTAATCGCCCCGACGGTTCAGGGTGGGCCTATAAAGTAAATGAATGCAATAATTGGCCGGTTGCTCCTTCCTGGGAAGTAAGATTACTGGAAGATAACAAATTTGCCAATATGATCCATTCAAGATATTTTGAACTGCGTAAAACAATCTTAAGCCTGAATTACATATATAACCAGATTGATTCAGTTGCATCACTTCTGGATGACGCCCAGCAGCGTCATTTTCAGAAATGGAAGATCCTTGGGATAAATGTCGGTACTCCTGAACC
>DATKXL010000096.1:0-8147 GCA_035529055.1 Bacteroidales bacterium | reverse complement strand
CCACCCTCAATCATCCTGGGAAAATCGACACAACCATCTTCGTGCTTTATCCCAAGATCAAAATCCGAGCGTCCAAATTCCATGGGAGTATCGCAATGTGTGTCAACCGTAAGTGTTGTAAGATGAATTTTATCAGCTTGTTTTTTGAGTCGTTCTTCCGGATTTCCGCAACCTGAAAAGATGAGTATAACAAGCCATATACCGATATACTTAATCATGTCAGTAAAAAATTGTATAAAGATGCAAGATAATTTAAAATGAATTTCCGGCACGGAAACGTCTTAATATTTAACACTATTTAACAATGCAGAAAGCCCCGACGATTATGTCGGGGCAGCCATGAAATGAATGGAAAAAGTTGTTTCAATAAATAACATTAATATTCCGAATATAGTAATATAGGTGTATATACTATCAGAAGTTGGCAATTCCCAACGCAAGCCCTAAATATGGCTTATTATTGTATATCCATATTTTTGAATCGCCACCGATCAGTTTATCAAACCCTAAAGTAATGCCAACCGATGCATTGTCAATTGTAATAAAAGCACCAATCCCTCTCTGAAAGACAATTCCGTCATATTCAAGGGTGGTATTGTCATTTGTTACAGTTGGATTTATCGGCATAACTCCTATTCCTGCAAAAATACCGGCGTCATATCCCAGGTGTTTTATAGATGAACTATTCTTATTCAAAACAGACTTGTGAGATTTGATAACATAAAAATCTTTTCTTGCGCCCATGTATACAGCAGCATTTAAATTGGCATTCAACTGAGCAGGCACCCCGGAAGAGGATGGACGGAGTTTTGTAAGAATAGTAGAAAGATCAACTTCAACTGAATTTTTAACAAACCTGCTCCCAAAAAGATAATTCTCTGAACCAATATTGCTGATTTTTGTCGCTTGCCTGGAATAGGGATCAGGATTTTTTGAACTTGCTTCTTTCATTCGAAAAACTACTATCGAATCTTCATAAACCTCAGCATACACCTTTGAATCTACATCTTTTTCTGATTCCAATTTATAGTATCCTGAATCCAATTCATGCCTTGCAATTGACCCAATAGGTGCACAACCCGGTAAAAATAAGACAAGGAGTGCAAGCAGGATTAAAAAAAAATCTTTCATAAGGTCATAACGTATTATTTACACCTTCAAGTTAATAACAAAATACCTTAAATGGATTTAAAAGTTAAAAATTCATCAAACCATAATTTTTTACCTGCAGGTCCTTCATATAATTATCGTCACAAAATGTACCATAATATCCTGATTAAGTGCAAAAAGCCCCATTCGGGTGAATGGGGCAGCCATGAAAAGAATGGAAAAATTGCTTTTGGACAGTAAAAGCTTCTTTAAATATTTTTGCTAAATCGTCTGCTCAGGTTAATAAAGGTAAATATACAAAAAAATTTAGTGAAAAACAATTTTTCTGAACCATTTTTATTTAAATCCTTAAAAAATGAGGTGAATTATGCTGTTGAATTGTTCAATATAATGAATCTGTAACATCTTCTGCTACTTTTGTGTCAGAGTAACAAGCGACATAAAATATTAATGAATAAATATTCCATCACTATCCTTTCATTGACCGGCGGTATTCTTTTGGCTCTGGCCTGGATGGAGTGGTGTTCCGGACTTATATTGCTGATCGGATTTGTCCCATTCCTGGTAATTGAGAACTATCTTTTCGAAAACCGGGCAAAATACTACTCAAATTCTTTCTTTATCTATCTCCTTCCCGGGCTTATCATTTTCAACATATTGACTCTTGGCTGGATAAGGGTCGCAAGTATTGTTACTGCATTAACTGTCATACTCGGAGTATCATTCCTGATGTCTTTTACCATGTGGCTCGCCCATATTATAAGGCTGAGAGCCGGTAATACCGCCGGTTTTATCTCACTGATAACACTATGGCTGACATTTGAGTTTCTTTGCCTTAACATTAATCTCTTGTCCCCATGGATAAATCTAGGCAACGGTCTCTCAAAAGATATTTTATTTATTCAATGGTACGAGGTTACCGGTGTGGCAGGAGGTACATTATGGATTCTTTCCTCAAATCTATTCCTTTCAATCTTCCTCATAAATTTTTTCAGAAGCAGGAAAAGAAGCTGGATTTTTATACTGATTTGGTTTTTAGTAATCACAATTCCTTCAGTAATTTCAATTACCAGATATCTTTCTATCCGGACATCTGACGAAAGAGAAAGTGAAGTATTGATCATACAGCCCAATATTGATCCTTATAAGGAGAAATTTATTGTTCCTTTTGAAGATCAGCTACGGAACGTATTAGATATGGCATCACGGGAGGTTACCCTGCAAACCGATTGGATAATAACACCTGAAACTACTGTGGATGATCCTGTAAATGAAAATGCCCCTGATCAGAATATATATGTCGGGATGGTAAAGGAACTGACAATTCAGAATCCCGGAGCCTGTGTGGTAACGGGCATGGTCAGCTACCTGCCAGGTTACCTGTCAGGGAAGGACTCTGTGAATGAATCAGGAAGTATCGGTTTTCCGGAATCATATCATGCCAATTTCAATTCTGCTTTTAAGATAGATACAGGCAAATCGATTGATATCTACCATAAATCCAAACTTGTTCCTGGTATTGAAATGCAGTTTTCAAAAGGACTTGACAGGATAATAAGCAAAATATTGCCCGACCTGGGGGGTACCAAAGGTTATGGAATTCAAAATGAAAGAGCCTGCTTTGAACATTCCGGTAACAGGCAAATCATAGCTCCTGTTATCTGTTATGAATCCGTCTTTGGAAAGTACGTTACAGAATACATCAGGAAAGGAGCAGAAGCAATATTTATTATTACAAATGATGGCTGGTGGAAAAATACCAGCGGTTACAAACAGCATTTGTCATATGCCTCATTAAGAGCTATTGAGACCCGGAGACCGGTAGCCAGGGCAGCCAATACCGGTATATCCTGTTATATTGATATCAGGGGAAAAATAATTCAAAAAACCGAATGGTGGGCACCTGCCACTCTCAGTGGCCGTATTGTCCCTGAAACAAGGATTACTCCTTATGTTAAATATGGTGATTATCTGATGATTATTGCCTGTGTTATGAGCATACTGATCATCATGATTGTTTTTATTTTAATGCCACACCTGCGAAAAGAAGGAAAAAATTAATTGCGTACAGTGTAACAATTATATCATTTAAACGTCTTTTTAACAAAATCCGGACCTGAAAAATTTCTGCACCATGAATCATAAGATGACTATTGCCTTTTACCTGATATCTGTTGTTTTCACCACAGCATCGGCTCAATCAGTTTCTGAGAAGCGGAGCTTCATGAAATCCCTTCCGGTAAATGAAGGGACACACCTGGAAGTATATAACAAATATGGTGATATCAATATCACTTCATGGAATAAAGACTCTGTCTATATTATGGCAGAAGTGGATGCCTTTGCACCAAATCAATCAAGACTGAGAAAGATGTTCGAGGGCATTGAAATTAATATCAGTGATGCCAATCAGCTTGTACGAGCCCGGACAGAATTTAATCAAAGTATTGTTGTGCTTCTTGAGAGCTTTAAGGGTCTCACTGAAAGAATTATCGAGTATGAATCAAGGGTAAAGATCAACTACTTCATAAATGCTCCTGACTACCTCACTATCAAAATTGAAAACCAGTTTGGGGATGTTAATCTGGAAAATAACAGGAATGATGTGGCGGTATCTTTATCAAATGGGAATTTCGAGGTGAATTCACTTAACAGATTATCTGAATTAAAAATGAACTTTGGAGATGGTTCAATAAATTCGGTCAATACCGCAAAGATCAATACATCATTTTCAGAACTGACTATCAATGAGTCAAAAAATCTTACTGTCAATTCAACCTCATCCAGGTTTAATCTGAAAAAAGCTGAGAAGGTGAATGTGGAATCCCGTCGTGATAAATTCTTTATAGGTGATATTCTTCAGCTTGACGGAATATCATATTTTACAGATTATAAGCTTGAGAATCTTCAAAAAGAGTTGGACCTTAATTTAAAATACGGCGGATTTAGCACAGAAAATATTGATAACAGATTTGACCGGATCAATCTGACTTCAGCCTATTCCGATATAACTCTGTCGTTTGTGAGATCAGCATCATATAATCTGGAGATCAGGCACCTGAATGCTTTTGTTGTTATTCCTGATAATAACGCTAAAACAAAGAAAGAGGTTCTTAATGAGGATAAAAAGGAATACATTACCTCAGGAACTATTGGTGATAACCCGGGTACCAGAAAAGTCAGGATTGATGCTACACGAGGAAATATCTATCTGAGATAGAACAGCTCCACCCCCTCGTCGAGCCATTTTTTGTACTCTTCAATTTTCAGGTTGGTTGGCATGGGCTTATTCAACGGATTACCCTCGTGATCAGTTATCACATAAAGCGGAAGGGCATTCGTTTTAAATTTTGAAATCTCAAGATCTTCGTTGATTTTACCGATGGTTTTTTTAATCTTGCCATCAACAGAAGATGTTATCCATTCATTCTCCGGCAACTGAGTCCTGTCATCAACATAAAGAGCAACAATTACAAAATTTTCCCTGAGCCTTCTCAGTACCTCAGGATCCGACCATACTTTTGCCTCCATTAACTTACAATTTGCACAGGCATGCCCTTTAAAATCCAGAAGAACAGGCTTGTTTTGTTCTTTTGCACAGGCCAGTCCCTGCTCATAATCAAAATATCCCTTAAGGCCATGAGGCATATCAAAAATATCGTCATATTTCGGGGATGAGCATAAATTGCCGGAAAAAATATTACTCTGCAAAACAGGTATTGCTGAAGTTTTGTTATCTGAAATAATCCCTGACAGGTTAAATTTTGAAGATTCCGGTGAAGGAAGCAAAGCTGCTATTCCTTTCAATGGTGCTCCGAATAATCCTGGAATAAGGTAAACGACAAAAGTAAATACAGCAATTATAAGGAATAATCTGAATGTACCTATGTAAGGAAGATCGCTGTCATTTGAAAATTTTATCTTCCCCATGAGATAAAGCCCTGCCAGAGAGAATATTACAATCCATATTGCAAGATAAATATCTCTTGTTAAGATTTTCAGTGAATAGACACTATCGATCGTCATCAGGAATTTCAAACTGAAAGCCAGCATAAGAAATGCCAGCATTACTTTAACTGAGTTAAGCCAGCCGCCTGATTTAGGCATCCTGTTCATGATTGACGGAAAGAGGGCGAATATCGTAAATGGAAGAGCAAATGCCAGTCCGAAACCGAACATGCCTATAGTTGGCCTCAGAACATCCCCGCTTGCAGCCTCAACAAGCAATACCCCTATTATAGGACCGGTACACGAAAATGAAATAATGACTGCTGTTAAACCCATAAAAAATGCAGCCAGCATACCCCCTTTGTCAACTTTCGAGTCAACACCTGTGACCCACCTGTTAGGAAGTACAATTTCGAAAGCTCCGAAAAAAGAGAGAGCAAAAACAATAAATAAAGTAAAAAAGATTATGTTGGGTATCCAATGAGTGCTCAGAGTGTTGGCAAATCCTGCCCCGGCACTGGTCAGTGAGACAATTATGCCAAGTAGTGAATAGATAAGAACTATTGAAAAACCAAAGATAACAGCTTTAAAAACAGCTTTGCTCCTTTTTTCTGATCCTTGCGAGAAGAATGCAACCGTCATAGGGATCATCGGAAAAACACAAGGTGTAAGAATACCCGCAAAACCGGCAAGCATTGAGATAAGAAAAAACTTAAGTAATCCGCTTCCGGTCTTTTGAACCTCAGTGGCTTCTGCTGTCCTGGTGAGAGTTGACGAAGATGAACCACCCGTTCTCTCGCCTATCCGGATCTCAAATTCAACATCTTTTGGCGGAGAACAGGTAACGTTGTTGCATGCCATGTAGTTAACGACACCTCTGACGGTAAATGAGGAGCTTACTGCAGTGATTTTCTGCCGGAATTCAGCTTTGTTACTGAATGTGCTGATCTTAAATCCGAAAGCTTCATCAAATATCTCTTCAGGCTTTGTTACCTCGTAAGCCTGACCCTCAATAGTATAGGCAATAGTGGTATCTATTGAAATAGAAGTAGGAATGGGTCCACCTTCCGGAATAACCATGGAATAGATATGTGAGTTTTTCTCAATCAAAGCAGTTATAATAAGTTCATACTGCTTCTCTCCTGTTTTCTCAAATGCGAAATCCCAGGTAACAGGATCGTAAATCTGAGCCTGTGTGCATAAGGTAAAAAATATAAATACAGTGAAAGTTTGAACTTTTCTGAGCATAATCATTGGTTATTAATTCAATGCAAAACTAATAAATCACACAAAATGAATAACGGTTAACTGCATGTGATAGTTCACAAGACTGATAATAACTTATGCAAGATCGATCTCGTTATCAAACCTGTCAAAGAAATGGTATTCGAGCACGTGATATGATGTAATGGCCTGTATCGTGAGACGGATCCTGTGCTTCAGGTCCCATCTGAGATAAACCGGAAAAATCCCTTTTTTAAGATATGAGGCAACAAAAGGGTGAACATTAAGCAATATGTTGCGGGTTTTAATCTTACCGACAATAAATGATAATGCTTTCTCCAGTTCATCGGTGAAAAGAATGGCAGGCCTGGTTTCTCCTGTTCCCTGGCATGAGGGACATTTTTCATTTGTAACTATGTTCATCTCCGGTCTTACACGCTGCCGGGTGATCTGCATAAGTCCAAATTTTGAAAGAGGAAGAATATTGTGTTTGGTTCTGTCGTTTGCCATTATCTCTTTTATCCTGTCAAAAAGTACCTGTTTTTTTTCTGACGATTGCATATCGATGAAATCAACCACAATGATGCCACCCATATCTCTGAGCCTCAACTGCCTGGCTATTTCAGTTGCTGCTTCCAGGTTTACTTCGAGTGCATTTGCTTCCTGGTCGTTGCCTGTTCTTGATCTGTTACCGCTATTAACATCAATAACATGGAGGGCTTCGGTATGCTCGATTATCAGATATGCTCCGTGTTTAAAAGAGACGGTTTTACCGAACAGGGCTTTTATCTGCTTATTGATACCAAAATGGTCAAAAACAGGAAGAGTCCCTTTATAGATCTTTACTATCTTTTCTTTCTCCGGGGCGATCTCCCTTATGTATTTTCTGATTTCCTCAGCAAGTGATGGATCGTTGCAGTGTATGCTGTTAAAAGTGACATTCAGCATGTCCCTGATGATAGTTGATGTCCTGTTCATCTCTCCAATGAACAGCCTGGGCGATTTGGTCTCTTTTCTGACAGAGGTGAAAGAGGATTCCCATCTCTTAACAAGTTCACGAAGCTCTGCGTCAAGCACTGCAACTTTTTTACTCTCCGCTGCAGTTCTTACTATAACACCGTAATTCTTAGGCTTTATGCTCTGGATAAGAGTCTTCAGCCGGTTCTTCTCTTCAATACTATCAATCTTGGAAGAAATGGAGACTTTATCGCAAAATGGCATTAATACAAGATTTCTTCCTGCCAGAGATATTTCAGAAGAGAGTCTGGGGCCTTTTGTTGAGATGGGCTCTTTTGTTATCTGAACAATCACTGTTTGCCCTGCAGTGAGAACATCAGTAATTTTACCATCCTTGTCAATATCCTCTTCGGATTTGAACTTGTGCAGAGGCTGAACCTTCCCCTGACGCTGAACGGCTGAAGAATAATACTTATGCTGTGTCCGAAACTGAGCTCCCAGGTCCAGGTAATGAAGGAAGGCATCGCGCTCGTACCCTACATTAATAAATGCAGCATTCAGGCCGGGCATTATCTTTTTAACCTTCCCCAGGTAGATATCGCCGACAGAAAACCTTACATTACGTTTTTCTTTGTTTAACTCAATTAACTGCTTGTCGTCCAGCAGAGCCAAAGAAACCTCAGAATCACCGACATCAATGATCAAATCCTTGTTTACCACTTCACAAATCAATCTGGATTATTATACCAACACCTGCTACCGACATAATAATATAATAAACCTAAAGATCATCAGACCTTTAGGCTTAATATATACTAATTCTGACCACTCTCTTGATCTTCTACTTCTTCTTATGTCTGTTCTTCCTCAAACGCTTCTTGCGCTTGTGAGTAGCCATCTTGTGTCTC
>DATKXL010000095.1:0-4497 GCA_035529055.1 Bacteroidales bacterium | reverse complement strand
ATCAGTATTGGCGGGCCCCCTGTTATTAATAAGCAGATAGACAGGTGCCGGATTTGGCATATAATTCGGTACAAACATTGTCAGATGAATAACAAGTGATCCGGCATCAGCTGTAATAGTAATATCAACCTGCTTAAGAGTGGCGGCACCACCCATCGCATTTTTATCTTCATTGACAACCTTAAAGCTTTTCGTATATGGTGTGGAAGGCACTCTCCCATAAACATTCCCGCGAAAAAGTTCAAGGATCTCCTCTCTTCTGACCTTATTCCAAAGCCGGGGTGATGTTACCTTTCTGCCTCCTGTTGTGGTCAAAACTTCGGGCAAAGTATATGAAGGAACCTTCTCCTCATAATAATTGAATTCCGGCTGGTTTTTTGAAAGTCGTTCAACAGTCTGTTGTGGTGGGCGCCATCCTTCTTCTGTCTGTGCTTCTGCATCAAAAGAAAGAAGAGAAGACAGGATTAACAGTGAACTAACAAATAAAGATCTGTATTTCATGGTTTTAATAATTGTTGTTTTGTTTAAAGCATCATGCTTTGGTAAAGGTTACGAAGTGGCCGCCTTTTAGTCTCGGATTGACAAATTTAAGTATAACACGGGTAACTCCGTCAGGCCAGTAACGCTTAAGGGATGCGTCTGTAACTTCTAAAAATTCTATTTCAGGAATTACAATTTTGGGGTTATAGCTCATGTTCAGAGTGAAACCATCACCTTCAAATCTTAACAAACCCGGCTTGATTTGAGTCACTTTGCAATATGTTATAAGGTTTGAGCTGGTAACTGACCCGCTTTTCCCTGTCAATTCAAATCTGTCGGAAATTGTGAAATTTTTGTCTCTGATCAAAGAACAGCTTCTTATCCAGCTTTTTACCATTGCTTCTTTGGGATAGGCTCCCGAAATGTCAGTAGAAAATACCGCTGATCTGCTGTCGGCTTTAAAAGTTGAATTCCCGGCCTTAAAACCGGCTCCCTGCATCTGTTCAATACCGTTAATAACAGGAAGGTTATGATACCCTGACTGCATGGTCCATATCTCATAACGTCCGGAGCTGAATGTTTTAGCAGTATATTGTTCCCGGCCAAGATCGATCAGGCAGGGTTTCCCGTCATAATACATAACACAGGATCCCACATCATTATGATTATGACTTTCAGCATTGAATCCGCCTTTCGCACCAAAGAAGAATCCATTAAAGCTCCCTTCCTTGTCGCGTGCCCCGGCAACCTCAGTTTCAGGGAGCCAGAAGTCGGGAACAAGGGCTTCTTTAGCCTCTGCTTTGGTTATCTCTTTTAATAAAACCAGGTTCTTAATCTGGTCGCTAATCTTTCCTGAAAAGCTATGTTCACCCCATTTCCCCAGTCTGGCGAGGTATGCCCCGAATTGCTGCATAATCCTGTCGTCAATTGCTTTCCCGTAAAGATAAACCGCTGAAGGATTCCCGCCTGTTGTGGCATCCGCATCAGCAAAGTTTATAAAGTAGGGTGCATGAATGTTGACCTTGTAAAAGTATTTACCGATATTCTGAATAAGCGGATCTTCATAAACATCGAATTTGCCATTTGTAGCATTCTTAAGCATAGCCAGGCTCTCGTACAGCAGAGCTCCGGCTGCACCCCAGTAGGAAGGTCCTTCATCACAACCGCCGTCATCAAAATAACCATTAAGAAATTTATCGAGGGAATTAATTATCTTCTGAACCTCTGCAACCCTTTTTATTGGATCATCATCAAGCAACAAGAAGCAATTAAGCATGTTATAATTCACCCATGGATTCCAGTTATTCGGCCTTCCTCCCCCGAAACCCATATAGCCGAAATCAGTGCGTTCGAAATAAGGTTTCACTGCTTTGTTCATAATCTCCTGCTTCAAGCGGCTTGAGATCAAAGGATGAACTTTATCAAATTCATTTTTGAAGAGATACCAGGTCCAGGCAAGGTCATTGGCAATTTCACCCACCCCAAGATCAACTGTGGGTTCATTGATATCGGGCAGACCCGGATTTGCTTTCTGAAAGTAAAGATGAGCCGACCATCCCCACCATGTCTGTTCGCTGTAATACCATACTGCGTTGATTATCTGATCAATAAAGCGGCCTTCCCCCTCTATTAATTCACCCGTAACAAGAGAGTTAAGAGCTCTGCTCGGGGCAGAATAGACACTCTGGCGCCGATCGCCTGACCTCACAAACTCAAGGTAATCGGTCGCCTTTACAACAGGCCAGTTATAATCCAGATACCCTTCCGCACGGGAAATATATTCCTGACGCAGATTAGCAGGAACAGTATTCCAGAATTCTCTGTTTCTGTAATCAGGAAGATTATTCCATGAGTCATCAGTAATCAGTGTCCTGGCAAGATTGATCTCGCCGGCTTTATTGGCAAGGATGTTCCTTTCTTTTATCTGTGCATTGACTAAAGATGGAGATAAAGACGAAACAAGACAGATGATCAGAAGGTCTGTTGTAAGACTTTTCGGATTGATGTTGAATTCTTTCATTTCACTCATTTTGTTAAAGAAGATATTCAGATGTCGGTCAACTGGTAATCATTCCCCGCAATTGTTTCTATTTCAAGAACTTTCGAACCATATTTTACTTTACATGGTCCTCCGGTTCGTGAATGGATTTCCACGGATATAATCTTACTATCCTTCCATCTTATATTTACAACAAATCCTCCGCGTGCAACAAGTCCTTTGACTTCGCCATCTTTCCAGGCTGAAGGAAGGGCGGGAAGCAGCTCGACGAATCCCTGATGGCTTTGAAGAAGCATCTCAGCAATGCCTGCCGTTCCACCGAAATTACCATCAATCTGGAAGGGTGGGTGGTTATCAAAAAGATTTTTCAGTGTGGATTTTTGTAATAAACTGATTATATGTTCATAGGCGCTATTGCCATTATGCAGCCGGGCATAGAAGTTGATTATCCAGGCACGGCTCCACCCTGTGTGACCACCACCTTGTGATAGGCGCCGTTCAATAGTTCTGGCTGCAGCTTCAAAAAGATCAGGTGCCTGAGGAGTTATTTGTGCAAGCGGATAGAGTCCAAGCAAATGTGACATATGACGATGGCCGGGCTCAACCTCCTCATAATCTTTTATCCACTCCTGGATCGTTCCGAGAGATGATATCTTAACAGGAGGAAGCTTTGACTTGGCTGTCCGTATTTTCTCAGCAAATTCCTTATCTGTTCCCAATATCGCAGCTGCTTCGATACAATAATCAAAAACTGCATTAACTGTTTGAATATCAATAGTGGCAGAATAGGTAAGCTGAGCTGTCTCTTTATTGTCAGGCAACCTGTATCTGTTCTCAGGAGATGTTGACGGATTAGTTACCAGATAGCCTTCCGGAGAAGGGACGAGAAATCCCAGAAGGAATTCGGCAGAGCCCTTAAGTATCGGATAGGCAGTATATTGAAGATATTTTTTGTCACCTGTAAATAAATAATGCTCATATACCGGAAAGGTCATCCATGGACCATTTGTAGGAGTCAGACCCCAAATACCGTCAGCAACTCCAGTCCTGCCAAACGGATCTGTCAGGTGATGCATTGTCCATCCGTCAGTGCCATACATCTCTTTTGCTGTATTGCCGCCGGGTACGGTGAGCTTGTTTAAGAAATTCACAAGAATCTCTGATGTTTCTGAGAGATTACATATATCGGCCGGCCAGTAATTCATCTGCAGGTTGATATTTGTATGAAAATCTGAGTTCCATGGAGCACTGAACTCCTTGTTCCAGATGCCCTGAAGGTTGGCAGGCAGGACAGCAGGATATCGTGAGGATCCCATCAAAAGATAACGTCCGTAGGCAAAATAGAGCGCGATCAAACCATTATCTGCTTTTCCTTCTTTTACCCGGTTAAGACGCTGGTCTGTAGGTAGATAGTCAAGAGAATCCATTCCCAGGCTGAGCGAAACCCTGTCAAACATCAACTTATGCTCTGCAATATGAGATTTTGCCAGAACATCAAAATCAGGATCGCTGATCATATTAAGAATATTATCGCAAACAGCGGGCGGATCGATATTTTTGTCGGAATCAAGCAATTCGATGTTATAGTCGGTGGCAGCAGTCAGGATAATAGTGATTTTAGAAGCATTCGTGATCCTGAGTGCGTTGTTTTCAACCGAAATCTCACCTTTCCTTACATTAAATCTGGCTTCAGCAGCGAAGCGGAGATGATCCCCTCCAGTACCTCTCAGAGGATCGTCCTCATCTTTTATCTGCCCGGTTAGCAGGAAACGTCCGTCACCTGAAGCATTTATTATTGCATCTCTCTCCCTTTTCATTTCAAACAGGGCATTTACACTTCCTTTATTAAGGGCTTTTATCTCGATTACGATTGAATTATCAACTGCTGAAGCAAAGATCCTTTGTAAGTAAGATTTACCGTTTACTTTAAAAGTGGTGGAAGCAATACCTGACCGGATATCAAGGGATCTTTTATAATCAGTAACAGAATCCGCCCACTGGTAGTGGATAAGCAGATC
>DATKXL010000094.1:0-5873 GCA_035529055.1 Bacteroidales bacterium | reverse complement strand
AAGAAGATATTTGTAGCCCCACCAGGAATCCCCGCCCGACCGGACGACATCCGGTCGTTCGGGCGGGGAACCTGAATTTAAATACATTTTTTAAGAAATTTTCTTCCAGCAGCTGACTTAAAATACTTTTCTCTGAACAATGCTTCGGCCTTTGAATTGAATTCTTCAAAATAAACAATTTCCCATGGGACGAAAGGTTTTGTTGAGACGGTTTTCCCGGAATTATGTTCTTGAAGCCGGTGATTTAAATCAGTGCAGAAGCCCTTATAAAGCTTACCTGTAGGAATACTCCTAAGTACATAAACATAATACAAGGTCATATAATTGCAGCGAAAACAAATATTTGTAGCCCCACCAGGAATCGAACCTGAATTTAAGGTTTAGGAAACCTCCGTTCTATCCATTGAACTATGGGGCCGGATGTTTTTGGTCTGCAAAAATAAATCTTTTTTTCGTCTTATCAAACCACATACCCCAAACCCAAAACTTCAAACCGATTTTGATAAATCCCGGGACTTTCCTAATTTCATGGTTTAATTACTACCGTCATGAACTACATCGATTTTATAATAATTATCCTTCTTGTATTCGGAGTTGCACGCGGTTTTACCGACGGACTGGTAAGAGAACTGGCTTCCCTGCTTGCTCTCATACTGGGGATATGGGGCGCAATAAAATTCTCGGCATTTACCGCCGGAAGACTTTATGATTATTTTGATATGACAGGACAGTATGTTGGGATAATAGCCTTCCTCATCACCTTTATTGTGATAGTCATCATTATCCATTTCATCGGGATGATAGTTGACAGGTTCGTTGATGCCATCTCTCTTGGCTTCTTAAACAGAATACTGGGGATGGTATTCGGAATTTTTAAAACAGCCCTGATCCTGAGTGTGATATTTGTTGTTCTAAACGCTATTGATGCCAGGCATCCATTCCTGCCAAAAGCCAGGATCGAACAATCGAGACTGTATAATCCTATTGCCGATATTGCACCTGCAATCTTCCCTATTATAGGAGAGGGCCCGTTTGACCACAGTTTCGACAGATTTAAAAAGAAGCCGGATGAGATTCCCATTTAACCGGGTTTGTTATATTTGCATTTCTTAAAAACAGGATTTATGAACTTTGTCGATGAACTGAGATGGAGAGGCATGATACACGATATTATGCCGGGTACCGAAGAATTGCTTGAAAAGGAAATGACAACAGCCTATGTCGGTATAGACCCTACGGCCGATTCATTACATATAGGCCATATGGTCAGTGTAATGATGCTGAAACATCTTCAGAAATCAGGGCATCAGCCGATCGCCCTCCTTGGTGGAGCAACAGGTATGATAGGCGATCCCTCAGGACGTTCTTCGGAAAGAAACCTGCTTGATGAGGCAGAGCTAAAACATAACCAGGAATGTATCCAAAGACAACTTGCAAAATTTCTTGATTTTACATCTGATAAACCTAACAGGGCGATCCTCGTAAATAATTACGACTGGATGAAAGAGTACTCATTCCTTGGTTTCATAAGAGATATAGGCAAGCATATCACTGTTAACTATATGATGGCAAAGGACTCAGTCAGGAAACGTATCAGCGCTGAATCGGCACAGGGTATGTCATTTACCGAGTTCTCTTACCAGCTTGTACAGGGCACCGACTTCCTTCATCTTTTCAATGATTATAACTGCAAACTGCAAATGGGAGGATCGGACCAGTGGGGTAATATCGTAACCGGCACTGAACTGATACGTCGTAAAACAGGTGGTGAGGCCTATGCATTGACATGTCCTCTTATTACTAAAGCGGATGGTTCAAAATTCGGCAAGGCCGAAACAGGAAATGTTTGGCTTGACCCTGACAAAACATCTCCATACCATTTTTATCAGTTCTGGCTTAATGTTTCCGACGATGATGCTGCCAGGTATATAAAAATATTCACACTCCTTCCCCGTAAAGAGATTGAGACCCTGATCTCAGATCACTCCCGGTCGCCTCATGAACGACTCCTCCAGAGACATCTTGCTGAGGAGATAACTGTTATGGTTCACTCGCGTGATGAGTATAATGCTGCTGTTGAGGCATCACAGATCCTGTTTGGCAAAGGGACAACGGAATCATTGAAAAGAATGAATGAGAGCACTTTTCTTTCAGTTTTTGAAGGTGTTCCGGTGTTTGACATAAGAAGGGAGCTGTTGGAGGCCGGGACCAGCGTTACTGATCTTTGTGCTGAACACTCATCTGTCGCCGCTTCAAAAGGGGAACTCCGCCGCCTTGTGAAGGGAGGGGGCTTGAGCATTAACAAGGTGAAAATTGATGATCCGGATAAGATTATCGGATTAGATTCTTTATTGAACAATAAATATATACTTATCCAGAAAGGGAAGAAAAGCTATTACCTGTTGAAGGTTTTATAGGATCTATCTGAAAAGATCGGCAGCGATGATTGAAACATCATCGAACAGGCGAGGATTATTATCCGGGATCCCCAGTGTGGTGAACATCTCCTGAATGTTTTTACCTACCGGGTCTGTATTGGTAATATGCGCAATTATTTCACCTGTCCCAAGATCTTTTCCTTCTTCATCTTTCAATTCGGAAAGGCCATCGGTATAGCAAACAATCTTAGAGTAATCGTTGATTATCACTGTTTCTTTTTCAACCGGAGGAAACTCATCCAGCATCCCGATGCCGACACACTGAGACTCCAGGAGCTGCAATTTGCCGGTAACCGTATTATACAGTACAGGTGAATTATGTGCGGCATTAATGTATTCCAGGATACCCTTTTGTGAATCATACCGGGCAACAAAAAAAGTTATAAATTTTTCCCCGGCGGCATTTGCAATAGTCAATGAGTTGAGTTTTTTGAGTAGTGTCCCAAGTTCAATATCTTGTGTAAAAAGAGCCCGCAGGCTTGCCTGGAAATTTGACATCAGGATAGCAGCGGAGATACCTTTTCCGGAAACATCGGCAATGCAAAATCCTGTTTTCGTTTCCGACAGGCTTATACAATCATAATAATCTCCTCCGACCTCATAATGAGGATAATAAAATCCATTTACCACCAGATATTTATTTACGGGCATCCTGAGATTATCGGGAATAAGTTTCTGCTGCATCCTGGCAGCAAGCTCAAGCTCCTTCTTTATGGCTTCCTGGCGCAGACTCTCCCTGAAGAGCCTTATGTTTTCGATTGCCACCAGTATGATACTTGAAATGGTCTGAATGAAGTTCAGGTGTTTAATTACCGGACTAACACCTTCTCCCTCCTCCTCAATGTCGCCTATAAGGACAAAGGCAAGAGGGACATTGTTATTATAGACGGGAATAATAATATCTACCGTCTCAAAACGGGGATTATCGGTAACGAATTCAATCTCGGTGAATCGGAGCAGATCAGTATCTACATTTATCCTCTCTTCAAGCAGCCTCGAAAATCCACCGTTCAGGAGACATTCCCATTTCACGGAACGCTTAAAAATCAGTATTTTACCTATACCAAGATCATTACGGAGGATCGATTCATACTTATGTAACAGGTCTTCGGTAGGCAGATTGGCATTGATTGAAAGAGTAATATCAAGCAATGCATCCAGTTTGAATCTGGATAATCTTAATCTGTCTTTTGAAGTTTTTTTATCGGTCATAACTGGTTTTAAGCTTTTACTCTTTCCACATACGACCGGTCCCCGGTATTGACTCTGATTTTATCACCGGTATTAACAAACAGCGGAACCATGATTGTTCCTCCTGTCTCTATTGTGGCCTGTTTATAAGTGTTGGTTGCGGTGTCTCCTCTTAATCCGGGTTCGGTATAGGTTACTTCCATAACCACAAACTGCGGAAGCTCCACGGAAAGGACGGTTTCGGTATCTGCATGCACAACTATTTCGACATTATGTCCTTCTTTCAGGAATTCATGATTATCAATCAATGATTCAGATACATGGATCTGTTCGTATGTTTCGAGATGCATAAAGTAATAACCCAGATCATCCCGGTAAAGATACTGGTAAGGGTGTCTCTCTACCCTTGCAAGGTTTACTTTTATGCCTGAAGAAAAAGTATTGTCAATTACCCTGCCTGTCTTGATGCTTTTGAGTTTTGTTCTTACAAAAGCAGGTCCTTTTCCGGGTTTAACATGCTGAAACTGGACTATTGTATAGAGGTCATTATTGAACTCAATAACCAATCCGTTTCTGAAATCTGCAGTGGATGCCATAAAGATGTCTTTTATTTTGTAAGATAATCATTCATTTTTCTTTCTGATATCAAGAGGGTGCTTTAATCCCTCATAGCTCACAAGTTCACAATAGAAAGCTCCGACAAATATGTCAAATCGTACTTTTACCGGCAAGAAATTTTTATCTGCTGAAAACCAGATAGAAGCATCTTCCTCAGTTTTAAACAATCTTCCTACTTCCGTAACAGGATTGAATTTCAGGCACTTTATCCTGCCTGCTCTGGTTTTTACATCATCAGTCCCGACGTATTTCAACTTGATCGGATAAAGCTCATCTGCAAACCATGTCATGATAGTTATAATATCTCCTTTCCTGAAAGTGTTATGATAGGGCAGATAATGATTACGGAAATAGTAGAAACACGACAAGATATCGTGTATTCCCGGTTGAGTTATATGGACACCGGTAAGATCGCTGGTAAGTATAGCTGAGTCGGACCTGGTTTTATGATCGAAGATAACTTCATTGTATTTTCTGTACCTGCCCTCCTGGATATTCCTTATTGTGAAAACCGGAAGTTCGCTTACAGGATCAATATGACTTTCATAGATATCCTTTATCCGGAAAAGAGCATCGGCTACACCTGTCGTTCTTCCTATAAAAACAGAGTGCCAGGTCTCTTTTCCCCTGAAAGTATCCTGATAAAGCTCGAGCGAAGCGACACCTCCCTGGATAAATCCATAATGAACAGTATAGATCGCCTTTTCCCCGGGCTGATATGCGAATTCCTGCCCGGAGCAAAAAACCGGGATCAGTAACACAATGCTTATATTTAAAAGCAGCCTCTTCATGGTATTCTTTCCGACAAACATTTATATGGCAAATTATCTGTCAAGGATGTTTTTTTTCGGCCGGGAAGTTATAAAATCTTTAAGATAAAAAGGTTCAAAATATGCGATATCCTCATAACGCTTCTCCCTAAGTGCGCCATATGCAGGGATATACATATGCGACGCTGAAATTATGAACTCGTCTGCAAAACAGATATTCTTTCGTTTCAGAACAGATTTGCATTTTTCAGTGCCGTCTCCAAAAAAAAGCATTCTGACAGAGCGGGGAATATCAAGAAATGAGTTTTCATCAATAATTTCTGCCGAAATCTCTTTTACACTTATTCCACAGGCATCCATGATTGAGTAATAAACCTCCATCCTGCGGGCATCAATCATTGGTACAAATAACGAAGTACTGTCAGTGCCGTATTTCATTTTAACTGTTTCGGAGATTCCGTAAAACATTGAAAGAGTGGTTTCTATCCCGATCAGAGGAATATTTGCAGCATAAGCAATTCCTTTTGCAACGGAAACACCAATACGAAGGCCTGTATATGAACCGGGGCCTTTACTTACTGCAACGGCTTCAAGATCGCCGGCCGATATCCCGGTCACATTAAAAAGTTCCTGAATAAAAACGGTAAGTCTGGTGGCGTGTGATTTGTTTTCGCTGCTTTCTCTTACAGCAACAACACCTTCATTGCTGCATAAAGCAACGGAACAAAGAGTTGTTGATGTCTCGAGACATAGTATCATTCTTTAAAATTATTCAAAGACCTATTTTAAAGAAAAGAGATCTTCTCTCTTTACAATTTCAACCAGAGTACTGTCAGAAAGCTTTTTACTTATTGCA
>DATKXL010000093.1:0-5335 GCA_035529055.1 Bacteroidales bacterium | reverse complement strand
GTCCTCAGGGATTCAATATCATAGCTCATATTCCAAATCAGGGGGAGATGCGCCACAGTCGGGATCAGGTCTCCGGTATAAACCAGAGTTCTGCCATTATAATCTATTACAGGTAACATAAGACCGGGGGTATGCCCATAGCATATTCTCACTGAAAATCCTTCAAACAACTCACCTTCCTCATCAACAAGACTCAGCCGGCCGCTCTGCGAGACCGGTAATATATTCTCTTCCAGGAAAGCATCTTCTTCCCTGAGATTATTCTCCGAAGCCCACTCCCACTGAGTGCGGCTCACATGATATGTCGCATTCGGAAATGTAAGCCCGAAACCCGAAACAGATTTATTTCTTACCACTCCGCCTCCGCAATGATCAGCATGCAGGTGAGTGAGTACAACATCGGTGATATCTTCCGGTTTGTATCCCCTGTTTGCCAGTCCTTCAATAAGTCCCTCCCCGTCATGCAAATGGATATGCCGGAAGAATTTTGCGTCCTGCTTATCTCCCCAGCCGGTATCAACAAGGATGACATGACCATCGGTCTCTGCAACAAGTGAACGGAGAGTAAGAACAATAAGGTTATTTTCGTCGGATGAATAAACACGCGACCATAAAGCTTTGGGCACAACGCCAAACATCGCCCCCCCGTCAACTTTGAAGTTGGAGATATTAAAAAGGTGAAGCTTCATATTGAATTTTTCTTCTGCAATAATAACAAATAAAAATCCAATAACCACGGAGGGACACGGAGTTATCACGGAGAAAAACTAAGTATAAACAGTGTTACACCGTTCGACACCGTGCGACTCCGTGGTAAAAAAGAACAATAGTGCCAAATTTAAAATTAAAAATATTATGATATCTTTCCGGTCATTTAGAACTTCAACTACAAAAGCTTTTTATTATGAAAAAACTACAATTAACATTTTTGATTTTAACAATTCCAGCTATACTGACTGCTCAGACCGGAATAGTCATGGATAATCTTTCGATGCCGAGCAAAATCCTGAAAATGGACAGGAAATATGCAATCTATCTTCCCCCCGATTATGACTCATCCCAGCGAAGCTATCCCGTTCTTTATCTTTTACACGGAGCAGGTGATGATCAGACCGGCTGGGTACAATTCGGTGAAATTCTGCACATTGCAGATAAAGCAATAAACCAGGGAACAGCAACACCAATGATAGTACTTATGCCCGATGCCAAAACCGGTAAAAGAGGTTATGTGAATGATGTAAAAGGTGAATGGAGATACGAGGATTTTTTCTTCGAGGAGTTTATGCCCTTTATTGAAAAGACCTACCGTATAAAAGGAGATAAAAGATACAGAGCTATTGCAGGATTATCAATGGGAGGTGAAGGTACTTTTGTTTATGCCCTTCATCATCCTGAATTGTTCTCCTCTGCCTGTCCGTTAAGTGCTGCAACAGGTCCAGGAAATATTGATGAACTCAAAAATTACAAGCTATGGCAGGGAGTTGAAGGTATAACTGACGCCGACAAGGAAATATATTTTAAAAAATACAGCGTTCTGAGTCTCATCGAAAATATTCCTGATAATCAGAAGAGAGCCGTAAGATGGTATATCGACTGTGGTGATGATGATTTTCTGTTTGAAGGAAACTCTCTTGTCCATATTGCCATGAGGAAGAAGGAGATACCTCACGAATTCAGGATTCGCGATGGTGGTCATTCATGGACCTACTGGAGGACCTCATTGCCAACTGTCCTTGAGTTTGTTTCTATGAGTTTCCATCAGTTCTGAATAGTACACCCCTAAATTCCGCTTTGCGGAACTGTTGATTTAGTGATGTTTAAAAGCCCCCCTATATCGATTCCGGTCTCTTAAACGATTTTGGAGTCAGCAGGAACATCAGTCTCATGAGCAGCCTTATCATCTGGTATGAGATCCAGTCGGAGGTTTTTGACAGCCAGGTGCGGCGGCTCATATAGTCTTCGAAAGTGACCTGTTTGCAATCCTTTTCAATGATCTCCAGAAGGATCTTTTCAAAATGCTCTGTAAAACGGTTATCAAGGATATCAACATTCATTTCGATACTGCCATAATCGCTCAGGTGATTAAGGTTGTAGCTTCCTATCGTGCTCCATTTACCGTCAACTGTTGCCACTTTTGCATGCAGATTTGATGGTTGATACTCGTAAATCTTGATCTTATTTCGAAGGATAAAGTCATACAAAAAGTTTGTCGCCCGCTTGAACATCGGGGCATCTGATACTGCGGAGAGAACAACTTTAATATCCACCCCTCTCCTGCCTGCATTCCTCAAAAGCTTTCGCTCATTACGGCCCGGGAGAAAATAACTCGCAAAGATTATCATCCTGTCGTGAGAATGTTTGATTACGGAACGATAACTCTTAAGTATCTCTATCTTGTTTCTGTACCAGTTATTCTGCGAAACTCTTAACCTTACATTTTCCGGATATACCGGTGTTTTATGAATAACCTCGTGTGAACGTTCTCTTTTCAGGGTAAACTTCTTGTTCCATAATCTCTTAAGGATGCCAAGGATCTGATTACACTCCGGACCTCTGACAACCGCGGCAAAGTCAAGCCATTCCTTTAGTCCGGGTGCTCCACGATAACGATCGGCAAAGTTCATCCCTCCGATAATTACCGTTTCTCCATCCACCATTAATACCTTGTGGTGAAGCCTCAGACTTAACTGAAATCCTTTCGAGATAAAAGCCGGGGAGAATTTCCTGAAGAGCACACCGGCATCTTCAATCCTTTTTATAAGATGTTTGGAATAACTGCTGCCACCAAAAGCATCAAGCAGAAAATAGACCCTCACACCCCTTTGGGCAGCTCTGATCAGGGCATCCGTTATTCTCTGGCCCGTTTCATCATCATCTACAATGTAGGTCTGAAAATGGATATAGTGTTGCGCGTCATTAATAGCTTTTTCGCAGGAAGCAAAAAATGACTCACCGCTTTGCAGCAATTCAACTGAATGTCCGCTTTTATAATTATGGCCCGAAGGATTTTTCATAATCAGCTGCTAAATCCTTATCCCTTTACAAATATAAAACTTTAACTTCAAGATCACTATTGAAGGGATTTTTGATTTACTTTAAAGATTATAAAAAGGAATCATTTTTAGTTTCAATTTTAATTAAATCTTATTAACCATGACAAGAAGAAATATGATTGGAAGCATAGCCGGAGCAACTGTGGTAGCAGCAGGAGCTCCCTTCAGCAGCGCCTTTGCCGGAACAGGCGAAGGATCGCTGCCCTTAAAAGGCAATATACGTCACTCAGTAAGCCAATGGTGCTATAGCGATATCCCTCTTGAAGATTTCGCAAAAGCCTGTAAGGAGATGGGTATAGAGTCGATCGAACTGCTTGGCGAAAAAGACTGGGCGACAGTAGCAAAAGCCGGGCTGAAATGTGCTGTTGGTTATGCTACCGACTGGGGCATTCCCAAAGGATTCAACCGTGTCAGCAATCATGAAAAGCTGATCACCGACTTCGAGGCAATGATCCCCAAGGCTGCAGCAGCCGGAGTTCCGAACCTGATCTGCTTTTCAGGTAACCGGGAAGGGCAAAACGATTATGAAGGCCTCATCAATTGCGCAAAAGGATTACGCAAGCTCATGCCGTCAGCTGAAAAACATGGTGTTACGATAATAATGGAATTACTGAACAGCTACGGTCATAAAGACTACCAGTGCGACAAAACACCATGGGGTGCAGCTCTTTGCGAAATGGTGGGCTCTGAAAGATTAAAGCTCCTGTATGATATTTACCATATGCAGATCATGGAAGGTAATGTAATTGATTACATCACAAAATACAGTCAGTATATCGGACACATTCACACAGGAGGGGTTCCGGGGAGACACGAAATTGATGAAACCCAGGAACTTAACTATCCGGCAATTATGAAAGCCCTTGTCAAAACAGGTTATAAGGGCTTTGTCGGTCAGGAGTTTGTTCCCGTTGAGAAGGATAAGCTCGCCTCCCTGCGGAAATGTATCCAGATATGTGATGTTTAATTAACATGAGGGTTCACTTTATAGCAATTGGTGGTGCTGTAATGCATAACCTGGCCATAATTCTTCAGAAAAAAGGTTACATCGTGAGCGGCTCCGATGATGAGATCTATGAGCCATCGAGGTCGAGACTAGCGGATTACGGGCTGCTTCCTGAGAAGACCGGTTGGGATGCCGGCAGGATAACAGGTGAACTGGATTACATAATTCTTGGAATGCATGCCCGGTCCGACAATCCCGAACTGATTAAAGCACAGGAGCTTGGGATTAAGATATTCTCTTTCCCTGAATTCCTTTACGACCAGACAAAAAACAAAAAGCGTATCGTTGTTGCCGGCAGCCATGGCAAAACGACAACAACGGCAATGATAATGCATGTCTTTAAGTTCCTGGGTATTAAGTTTGACTATATGGTCGGGGCATCCATTAAGGGGTATGAAGCTATGACAGGATTGGATGAAGGTTCTCAGGTAGCTGTGTTTGAAGGTGATGAATATCTTACATCAGCGATTGACCGGCGGCCGAAATTTCATCTTTATATGCCAGATATTGCTGTACTTAACGGCATAGCCTGGGATCATATGAATGTTTATCCCGATTTTGAGAACTACATAGATCAGTTCAGGATTTTCGTTGAGAAAATATCTGAAGACGGAACCCTGATCTATTTTGATGGCGATCAGGAAGTCAGGAAGATAGCCGCTGCCAGAGGGGGAAATATCAGAAAAACACCATACAAAATACACGGACATTTTCAGAATAAAACAGGTTTCTACGCTGCAACACACGAAAGGGTGGTACCCGTAAAGATATTCGGTGAACATAATATGCAGAATCTTTCTGCTGCAAAGGAGGTCTGCCTGGCTTACGGGATAAAGGAAGATGATTTCTACAACGCCATTCAGTCATTTGAAGGAACCTCAAGAAGGCTTCAACTGCTGGCTGAAAATGAGAACGGCACTGCTTACCTCGATTTTGCCCACTCCCCCTCAAAGGTAAAAGCAACTGTTGAAGCTGTTTCGGAAAGGTATCCCGGACGAAGCATCATTGCATGCCTCGAACTTCACACCTATTCAAGCCTTAATGTAAATTTCCTGCCTCTCTACAGAGGAACACTCGATAATGCCTCTTTCGGGTTTGTATACTATAACCCTCATTCCCTGAAGATTAAAAAGCTTCCATCGTTATCAAAAAAGATGGTGAAAGAGGCTTTTTCAGGAGAAAATATAAAGGTCTATAATGACTCACAGGAAATGTTTTCATTCATAAAAACTCAGCTTTTCGCATGGCCGGTCTATCTGTTTATGAGCTCCGGCGA
>DATKXL010000092.1:0-5773 GCA_035529055.1 Bacteroidales bacterium | reverse complement strand
TATGTTTACACTTTTACTTTGTCATGACATAATTATCTTTGCAGAGTAATTTTAAGGTGTTTTAAGAAGACAAATAACTGAAAAAATTCACCGGGAAACATAATTTCGCAAATGACAAATTATATAATATTAGCTCTTTGTCTGATAGTTATCATTGCCTACATTTTTGATATAACGAGCAGGTACACAAAAATTCCCGGGGTAGGTATGCTTATCCTGCTGGGGATTGGGATCCAGTTATTAGTAGCAAATACCGGTTTCAGTATCCCCAATATGAAACCACTCCTCCCTGTATTAGGTACTATAGGATTAATTCTGATAGTAATGGAAGCAAGCCTTGACATTAAGCTTGAACGGAATAAGATCAGATTAATAATCAAATCTGTCTCTTCCGCCATTTTTCTCTTTGTCTTTTTTGTGGCGATTCTATCATTTATTATGGTAAATATACTGGGATATAAGCTAATAGATTCACTTTTAAATGCAATTCCTCTTGGAATTATCAGCAGTGCCGTTGCCATAACATCTTCCGTTCATCTTGATCCGGAACAAAAAGAATTTATTATTTACGAAAGCTCTTTTTCAGATATAATAGGGATTCTTGTTTTTGACTTTATTATTATCAATCAGAACTCTATTGGTTGGGGATTAGTTAATTTTGCCTTTAGCGGAATACTTACTATATTTCTATCAGCTGCCATAACTTCTGTTCTGGCTTTGCTTTTACACAAAATAAGTTACCATATAAACTATATCATCATCATGACATCTGTTGTTATGGTGTATGCACTTGCCAAAATCATCCATCTTCCTGCCCTTTTCCTTGTTCTTGTTTTTGGCATTGCGTTATCAAACAGTCATTTAGTTGAGCATACAATAATCAAAAGATATGTTGATTTTGAGAAATTCAGAAATGATCTTGAATCTTTCAGGAGAATACTGCGTGAGTTAACATTTATTGTAAGATCTTTTTTCTTTGTAATGTTTGGTTATTATGCCAGTATCGGGGGGCTTTTCAGCTTAAACAATATCCTGGTAAGCCTTGTGATAACTGCAGGTATGCTGCTGATACGATGGCTTTTTGTCCGTTATGTGTTGAAAATTCCCTCATTAACCCTGGTTTTTTTTGCTCCCAGGGGACTTATAACCATCCTGCTCTTCCTTAGTATCCCCGAGATATCAAAGATTACTCTGATTAATGAAGAGGTTGTCACCCTTGTAATACTGATGACGATTATTGTAATGATGGGCAGCAATATTCTATACAAGAGAAAATTGGAGACTCCCCCGATTTTTGAAGAAAGCGTTGAATCACAGCCTGATATGGAGTCAGATCTGGAAACTAAAAATGTTTCTTAAACTCATATCTTATCTGTAACCAGATAAGAAATTGCTTCAGGTTAGTTTTCCACAATTATCGGTTTACCTAAACCAACTTTCTCAAGCTCTTTAAGCTGGGTGGCTGCATCACCTGCAACAACATAATACATCCTCGATGGATCAATGTATTTCTTTGCAAGCTCAAGCTGTTTTTCTACTGTTAATCCTTTAACAAAAACCTCTTCCTGTTTAATGTAATCAACTGGAAGATTATAGGCAGAAATGGTATTTAGCATATTCAGAAGACTTCCCAGTGTCTCAAAGTTACGCGCATTACTTTTTAACAAAGCTGATTTTGTAAAATCAATGTATTCCTGAGGAACACTCTCACGATACTTTTCCATCTCATTCTTGAAAATATTTACCGATTCAAGAGTGGAATTTGTCCTTACCATAGACGATGCTGTAAATGTTCCATAATTTTTGGCTCCGCTGAAGTATGACCTTGCCCCGTAGGTAAATCCTTTTTCTTCACGTAGAATCAGATTGAATATGCCGTTAAATGATCCTCCAAGCTTGTAATTGGTGACATAAGCAGGGTAGTAATCAGGATTTGTCCTTGGAATAGAGGGGCATCCTATATAAATTACAGACTGTTTTGCCCCCGGTACATCAACAAAGAAGATCTGTGATTTTGCTGGTGGTTCAGGAATCTTAATCTCAGGCAGAGCAACTTCCTTAGCCTGCCATTTTGTATTAATTCCCGCAAGAGCAGCCTCGACCCTTTGCTTATCTATATCACCTGCAACAATAAACTGGGCCAGTGAAGGTGAAAAGTTCTTGTTATAGAAATCCTTCAGATCATCTATTGTAATTGAACTTACAGATTCTTCAGTCCCGACAGTCTCAATAGCAAGTATATTGTTTTCTCCAAAGACAAGCTTGTTTAATGTAGTGGATGCAAGGTAACTCGGATTTGCCTTATTACGTTTTAAATTGTTAACAATCCGGATTTTAGCTAGATTAAATTGCTCTTCATCCCAGCGAGGTTCGAAAAGCATTTCCTCAACCAGTCCGATTGTTTTTTCAAAATTACGTGCAAGAGTGCTGACCCTTATTGTAATATTCTCATTTCCTCCATAAAAGTTAATGTTTGCACCCAGAAGCTTAATTGCATCTTCAAGCTCTTCCGGAGTTTTGTTTTTGGTACCTTCATTCATTAATGAGGCTGTCAGGCTTGCCACACCGCCTTTATCAATTGCATCGAGCAGATGGCCTCCGGATATAACAATTGAGTACTGGACAAGAGGCAACTCGCTCTGTTTAATGCCATAAAGTTTCATCCCGTTGCTAAGCGAACCTGTCCATACAGCAGGGATGGTCACAACAGGATCAGGACCAACAGGAGGCTGAACAGAACGGTCAAATTTTGTAGGTGTTTTAATCACAGGCTCTTCTGCTGTGGCTGCATCTTTTACTTCGGCAGCATTCGTAACATCTTCTTCGACAATTCCGGCATTAACTGAATTTTCAGCAATCAGGTTAACTTCTCCTTTGGGTACGAAACTTGTCGAAATATAGTTTTTATCCTTAATGAATTTCTGGTACGCATTTGTTACATCTTCGGATGTTACTGCTTGTGCCATAGCAAAGTCTGTTGAGTAATATTTCGGATCTTCCTTAAACACCTGGTACTCTCCCAAGGTGAAAGCTTTGCTAAGGATACTGCTGAACGAATTATAAAAATTAGTTTCATTCCTGGTTTTAATCCTTATAAGATCATCTTCAGTAAATCCTTCCTTTTCAAACATATCAAATGCTTCAAATATTGCTTTTTTGACATCTGTAAGGTTTACTCCGGGATTGGCTGTAACTGTGATCTCAAAAGAACCGGCCAACTCCTGCGATCTGTTTCTTGCCGAGACAGAAGAGGTCATCTTTTTATCCTTTACAAGAATCTTATAAAGCGGTGTTTTCTTTCCATTTGAAAGCAGATCTCCAAGATAATTAAGAGCATAAGCTTCTTTTATATATTGTTCAACAGTCGGGAATACAAGAGTAAGCCTCGGAGCTTTTGCAAAATTATCTTCATGATAAAGCTCGATTGTTTTTTCGAGTGTTGCAGGCATCGGATCCCGTTTTTCAATTGTTTCTCCTTTCGGTATTTCTCCAAAATATTTCTCAATCAGGACTTTCACCTCATCCTTATTAATGTCTCCGGCAACGACAAGAGTTGCATTGTTCGGGGAATAGAACTTCTTATGAAAAGCCTTGACATCCTCAACAGTTGCATTCTGAAGATCATCCATCTCCCCGATTACACTCCAGCTGTAGGGATGTCCTTCAGGATAGAGGTTTTTCAGGATCAGATAATTATTGAAACCATACGGAGCATTGTCAACGCTCTGCCTTTTTTCGTTCTGAACAACATTCTGCTGATTTGCAAAAGCAGATAGCGTGACTGTGTTTTCGAGGTAACCCATCCTGTCTGATTCCAGCCAGAGAGCCATTTCCAGTGCATTCTTCGGGATAACTTCATAGTACATGGTGCCATCCTGCCAGGTACCTCCGTTCAATTCCCCGCCTGCTCCCTGTATAAGCTTAAAAAGCTGGTCTTCCCCGACATTCTCCGACTTCTGGAACATCATGTGTTCAAAAAGATGAGCAAAACCGGTTTTCCCCAGAACTTCGCGGCTCGAACCGACATGAAAGACTATGGCCACTGCTGCAATCGGATCCGATTTATCCTCGTGAAGGATTACAGTCAATCCATTTGCCAGAGTATATTTTTCAAACGGAACTGATATTGCCGGTTCATTCTTAACGGTTTTGCAGGAAAAGAGAATCCCAACAAAAAGCATGAAACAAATAGAAAGTGATTTTTTCATAATGATGTTTTTTGGATTATTTATTTAAGGTTTTGCGTATCGAAGTTAATAAAAATATTTTATACTGGCAAGAAAACAAATTAAAAAAGGCTGATTTAACAGCCTTTGACATGAGCGGGAGACGGGACTCGAACCCGCGACCCTAACCTTGGCAAGGTTATGCTCTACCAACTGAGCTACTCCCGCAAATTCACGGGCAAAAATAAGAATTTTTTTTTATCTGCAAAAACTGCGGATAAATTAACTGTTCAGCTAAAATCCGATGAAATCTTTACTTCCTTACCGGACCCCATTCAACGAGCCGGTCGTTCTGAATAAATAACCAGGAGTTATTATAGACCCATTCTTCCCGTATGTTGTTGCCGCTGATAAGACGGTTCATCTTCTTTGGATTTCCCCAGCTGTCTTTAACCATCTCGGCACTCATGCCCTTCCATATCTTTCCTTCGTAAAGCCTGACAGCTGTGCCGGTACCATACTTATTCTCCAGGTATGAGAACCTGTTGTTTTGCTGCTGTTGGTGCTGTTGTTGTTGCTGTTGTTGTTGCTGCTGAACAGGCTCAGCCTGCTGAGCAGGTGAGCTGGCTGCAACAGGTGTTCTGTCTATTACAGCATGACGTGCTAAAATATAGCCTTCGATTTCATCAAAAACAACGTGGAGAAAAGTATCATCCGAACCTAATACACTTACTGCTGAGCCTGAGGGTATTATAAGGATAACTGAGATAAGGTCATTTTTATCGCCAAATAAACGACTTGATGCTTTTAAAGTGGCTGTAACCTGCTGATTTGCAGCCTGGCTTTTCTCAAGATCCCGGAGAACTTCGGTCCTGCCTGCCTGTGCTTCCAATGCACAAAGTGAAATGATTAGAGCCGGGAATAATATTAACTTTTTCATATTGTGATTTTTCCTTAAAGTCGCAAAAACTGTACCATAATGTCAGTTAAGAAATAGAAGGGAGAAGTTTTTCAACTTACAATCAGATATCAAAGAATCTTATAATATCTTTCTCATTAACATAATCCCATCCCTTATCGGAAGGATAATATTTTCAACATTTTTTTGCATCCGGATCATTTCATTAAACTCAATGATACCCCTGGTCTGAGGATCTTTTGTATCTTTTTCCAGAACTTTACCACCCCAAAGGACATTATCAACGACTAAATAACCCCCGGTCTTCACCTTGCCAATTACGATTTTGAAATACTCGGAATATTCCGGTTTGTCGCCATCAATATAAACAAGATCGAACATCTGGTTTAGTCCCGGGACGATACCCTGTGCTCTGCCTGTAAGCTGGATAATCTTTGATTCAACGCCTGCCCTGATGAAATATGACCGGGCAAAATCAGCCAGTTCATCATTCAGTTCTATAGTGGTCAGTTTCCCGTCCGGTTTAAGCCCTTTAGCAAGGCAGATTGCGGAATATCCGGTGAAGGTTCCGATTTCAAGAATATTTTCAGGGTGTATCATTTTTGAGATCATCTCAAGGAGTTTTCCCTGGAGATGACCGCAGATCATATTCGGATTAACAAACCTGATATGTGTCTGCCTGTAGAGA
>DATKXL010000091.1:0-2744 GCA_035529055.1 Bacteroidales bacterium | reverse complement strand
ACTGCTATCGTTTTTATTTCCTTATTTAAGGGAAGAGTTTTACCCGCATTTTTTAATAGCACTATTGATTTTTGGGCTGCCTGTCTGGCCAGGCTGTTGTTGTAATCGGAACAATTGACAAAAAACGGGATCCGGGCATAGGGAACCATATCATCGGGATCGAACATGCCAAGCTTAAATCTTGCAGTAAATATTCTTTTTGCTGCTGTATTGATGTCACTCTCAGTAAGCAGACCTCTTTCAAATGCCGTAACAATGTTCTTATAATCCACGCCGCATTCCAGGTCAGTTCCCGCTTTAACTGCCTGTGCTGCAGCTTCAGCCGGATCTTTAACAAATCCCTGAAATCTGTAAAAATCAGAAATCGCCCAACAGTCAGATACAATATAACCTTTAAATCCCCAGTCATTACGAAGGATTCCGTATAAAATGGGATTTGCACAACAGGGATAATCTCTGAACATATTGTAAGCGCCCATAACCGAATAAGCCCCGGCATCAACAATAAGTGTTCTGAAAGCCGGCAGATAAGTCTCTCTGAGATCAATCTCACTGACTTTTGCGTTGAAGGAATGTCTTAGCGGTTCAGGACCCGAGTGGACGGCATAGTGTTTTGCGGTGGCAACTGTCTTAAGGTATTCGGGATCATCCCCCTGCATTCCTTTTACAAACTGATAACCCATCCTGCCTGTTAAAAAGGGATCCTCTCCGTAAGTCTCATGTCCTCTGCCCCACCTGGGATCGCGGAAAATATTAATATTTGGCGACCAGAACGTAAGACCCTGGTAAATGCCTGTTTTACCTCTCCGTTGAAACTCGTGGTACTTGGCCCTCGCTTCATCAGAGATAGCATTGGCAACATTATGCATCAATCCTTCGTCCCACGAGTTGGCAATTGTTATTGATTGGGGAAATACTGTTGCATATCCTGCCCTTGCCACACCATGCAGTGCTTCGTTCCACCAGTTATAGGAAGGAATTCCCAGACGGGGAATAGCCGGTGCAGTGTAAAGGAGCTGGTCGGCTTTCTCTTTTAGCGTCATCCTGGAGATCAGATCATTAACTCTCTCTTCAGTTGAGAGTGAGTGATTCTGGAAGGGGTAGCTAAAAGAACTGTTTTGTGCCGATACTAAACAGAAATTCAATAAAAGACATTTAAACAGAACGAGGGAAAATAGTTTCTTCATGACCACCATTTTTAATTAGGATTGACAATAACAAGTTTTAAATATGAGTACTAACTTTATAGGTAAATACACAACTGATACGTAAATGTATCATAAAAATTGAATTTTAAATGCCCGGAAATCCATTTTAATGCTTTAATCATTTCTCACTATGAAGAATTACATAGCAATATTAATTCTTATCATTATTGCATGCAATTAATGATAAGAATTCAGGTTAAAATTATTCGCCAGCTTTTTTGTGACTAACCTTTTCGGCGTAGATAGCATCTACAAGACCATCTTTATCGGTATCGCCTCCGAGCTGCCAGAACATTATTCCTCCTAAACCTGCATTTATAGCATATTCAGTTTTAAGTCTGATTGAAACAGTATCTTCATAAGAGATAAAGATGCTATCTTCAGGATTATATAGAAACGGAGCCTTAGCAACAGTGTCCCAGTGGCGGAAGTATCCATTCTTGTCTTCAAATTGTTCTCTTATTGAAGAATAACGACCCGGTCCTTTCCATTGTCCCCTGTTCAGCTGATACAATCCATTGTTCTCAGGAGGAACACCCATCCATCCCTTACCGTAAAAAGCTGCTCCAATAACAATCTGGGCGGATTTGACTCCTTTCTCAATACAAAAAGAGATGATCTTTTCAGCAGAAAAAGGTTTCGTGGAATCTCCCTCTTCCCGTATTTTGCTTGCAGCCGGGGTTCCTTCAATATCTTCCATTTTCACCCATCCTAAGTTAGTATGATGTGATGTAAATGGGTCGCCACCGCCTGCCAGGTCATACGACATGATATTTATATACGTGGCATATTGCATTACTTTACCGAGCTCTATATGATCAAAAAAACGTTCCCAACCGGCAGCCGCATATGTAAGAACCTGATCTTTACCCATTTTATCAAGTCCTTCCCTTAACTCTTGCATCAATGATGTGAAATTCTCTTTATCTTCAGGGATATAAGCATTCCCTATCCCCTCTAAACCCGGATATTCCCAGTCAATATCAAGTCCGTCAAGATCAAATTCCCTTATAAAACGGACAGCGCTTTCAACAAATTTTTTCCGGTTCTCAGCGGACCGTGCCATTTCAGAAAAGCCACCCGATCCTCCCCAGCCTCCGCAGGCGATCATTACCTTAAGGTGAGGATGATTCTTCTTCCGGGCTACAAGTATCTTCAGCTTTATTCCGGATGAGTCGTTTTTAAACTTCATTTCATTATCAATAACCTCCGTAAATGAGTAGATAATATGTGTGAGCTTATCAAGGGGAAGGTTTTCAGGGTTGAAGTCCCCCCGGGCCGGATAAATGTAAGCCATTACGTTTACACCCTGATCCTCAGAGGTTTTGTCGCGACTTTTGCAGGAGTAAAGCAAAGCAGCAAACAGGATCAAAATCAATACATTATACTTTTTCATAAGTTTAATAAATTAGGGTAATCAGAATAATTAACTCAAGTTGCTAGTTTCTGGTTCCTTGTTTCTGGTTAGTTGCTGATTAACAGGATAATATGCATTTTTCTTAAATTTTATTCAATAACTTTATAATAACCATGAGG
>DATKXL010000090.1:0-27742 GCA_035529055.1 Bacteroidales bacterium | reverse complement strand
AAAGAAGTGAAAATGAGAATACTTATAGGCCCTGGTGACGGATCAGAAAATATTATCATGCGACATTTTATTATTGCTCCTGGCGGTAATACACCTTTTCATCAGCATAACTATGAACATGTCGTCAAAATTGAAAGAAACAAAGGAATTGCCGTCGATGAAATTGGAAATGAACATGAAATAAAAAAGGGTCAAAGCGTTTTCGTGAAACCAAATGAAAAACATCAGTTCAGGAACCCTTTCAACGAAGATTTTGAATTTATTTGCATTATCCCAAATCCGGAAAAGCAATAGGTAATCAGCCTTCAAATCAAACCTGTTCCGTAGTTACTGCATTCTGGTCTTCATTTGATAGCTGCCTGCATTTATCCTGAAATTTTTTCTTCCAGTCTTTTTTATGATTATGCTTCGGACCGGGCCGTTGAACAAATCAGCTCCTTTTTCTCCCTGACAATTTATTGATAATAAAATTTTCATAGCTTTGGGCATTATCAATCCCGTCAGTATTCCTGTGAAAAGAATATCGATTCAGATCAAAATTGGATTATTAATGCTACTTGCAGTTATCCTGCTGTCAGCAACCGGTTATTTGTCTTACCTGAACCTCTCTTCAATTGTTTCTTCTATCCATGTTGATGTAAATCCCGATCTAAGACTGTTAAGCATCAGGGAAATTTCAATGGATCTGGAAAAAGCCGAAAACAGCATCCGGATTTATACCATTACCGGCAAAACCCAGGACCTTCAACCCTTTTACACTGTCATTTCCAATATTGACGAAAAAGTGAACAGGCTGCGTTTCGATTGTATGAATGATTCGGTATTGCTTGCACAGACCGATACTATCACCAGACTCATTGAGGAGAATATTGTCATCTGGAACGAAATATTATATCTGAATTCTAATCACAAGGTATTTGAATATCTGAAACAGTTATCGGACAAGCTTATCAGCGCTTCAGCCAGTGACCAGAAATCAGAGAGAGGTATCCTGAAACGGGTTTTCAGTCGTAGTAATAAACCCCAGTTGGATGAACAGGAACTTATAGATGATCTTAATCAGATAGAACAACAGGATTCAATAATGAAGGCAAAAATGACGGCCAGGGAGTCACAATTGGCCATCACCGGCAGTCAGATCAAGGAGCAGTTTTATGACCTGATATCCAAAATGGAAAATGAAGTTTCAGGGATCATTAAAGCTAAAGCTTCTGCTGCTGATATGCTTGCAGGTAAAACCTACCGCTGGCTGGCTATGTTCACCATATCAGGTACACTGCTGGCAATAGTTGTAATATTTATTATTATCAGGTATGTACGGAAATCCAATGCCTACCAGATTGCCCTGGAGAATTCAAAAGAGGAAACCGAAAGACTGGCAAGAACAAAAGAACTGTTCATGGCCAATATCAGTCACGAGATACGTACTCCCGTAACAGCTATTTCAGGATTTACCGAGCAACTTTTACAAGAACCGTTTGATAAAAAAACTGCTCATAAGCTGAAGGTGATTAAATCATCTTCCGATCATCTGACTAAAATAATCAACGATATACTTGATTTTTCGAAATTACAGGACGGGAAAATGGTACTTGAAAAAGTACATTTCAGTATCAGGCAAATCACCGAGGATGTTTATGAAATGTTTGAGGGTCAGGCCCGGCGAAATAAAACAAGGTTAAGTTATTCATTAGATCCCGATATTCCCACCGTATTATTGGGTGATCCCTACCGCCTGAAACAGATAATGATTAATCTGCTTGGTAATTCAGTCAAATTCACTGACGAAGGCAGTGTGCTTTTTAATGTCAGGAGCATTAAAAAGCAAACAGACGAAATCGAGCTGGTTATGGAGTTTATTGATACGGGGATCGGAATTGACGAAAGTAAATCGGACTTCATTTTTGAAGATTTTACACAGGCAGAGATGAGCACTACGCGCAGGTATGGCGGAACCGGATTAGGATTATCCATTGTTAAAAAGCTTGTAGAGCTGCATAATGGCAGAATAGATTTTAAAAGCAGAAAAAACCAGGGTACAAAAATAACCTGTGTTATCCCCTGCCTTATTGGTGATGAAAAAGAGCTTATAAGAGATGTTGAGTCACCTCTTATAATTCCTGAAGAGATCAGAAAGCTTAAAATCCTGATTGTAGATGATGAGGAATATAACCGTCTGCTTTTCAAAACGATATTGGATAGATGGAAAATAGAATACCACGAGGCTGTAAATGGTATGGAAGCATTGGAAATGGTTAAAACCGGTCAGTACGATCTGCTGTTCATGGATATCCTCATGCCCGGAATAGATGGATTAAAAGCAACTCAAGTTATCCGTAATGAATTGAAGATAAAGGAGTCGGAGATGCCGGTGGTTTGTATGACGGCTGCCTCTACAAATTCCAGTCCGGATAAATACAAGGAGGCCGGGATGAACGCTTTTCTTCCAAAACCTTTTACAGAAAAGATATTGTTGACTGTAATCCTTTCAGTGATTAAGGATAACTCACTCTTTGCAATCGCTGATACAGGTAATGAAGAAATTAACAAAACGGTAGATAACGCTAAAATTAATCTGAAAAATTTGTATCATCTTTCAGGTGGTGATGAACAGTTTGTAAAACAGATGCTGGTTACTTTTATTGAGACAACCAGAAGCGGTTTAAAAGATGTGCGGGAGGCCTTTAAATCAGGCCAGCTGGAATCGGTTAATAGCCTGTCTCACAAATTACTACCACCATGCCGGCATATCGGAGCAACAGATTTGTACAACTTACTAAGGAAGATTGAAGAGAGCAGCAGCGACAAGGTTAATATTGAAGAAGTTGAAGAATTGATCAGAGAATCCTTAATGGAATTTGAAAATGTTAGTGACTTTCTTAAAAAACATATTGCGAAAATCTTTTAAAATTCTGGTAAATCCAACCATAAATTTAGTATTTTGTAAGAGGTCGGAGCGAACCATTAACCTGTAACCAACCATATATGGCTGAAAATACTTTAAAAATCTTTGTAGTAGAAGACAGCGAATGGTATAACAGACTTCTGGTCCACACACTTTCCTTGAATCCTGATTATGAAGTTAAGAGTTTCTTTAATGGAAGAGATTTTATGAATTGTCTTTACGAATCTCCTGATATTGTCACTCTAGACTACCGGCTGCCTGATTTAAACGGACTGGAGATCCTTAAAAGGATCCGGCAGGAAAATAACGATGTCCAGGTTATCCTGATTTCTGAACAGGAAGATATCGATACGGTTGTTACATTGTTAAAACTTGGAGCTTATGACTATATTACCAAATCGGAAGATATAAAGGATCGCCTTCTGATTACAGTGCAGAATATCAGGAATGGTATTGGCCTTAAGAGGGAGATTTCTACCCTGCGCAGGGAAATACAAAAAAAATACAGTTTTCGTCAGAGTATTCTGGGTGAAAGTCCTGCTATTAAAGGAGTTTACGAGCTGATTGACAAAGCTTTGGGTGCGAACATTACAGTAATTATATCAGGTGAAACAGGAACAGGAAAAGAGCTTGTAGCAAAAGCTATTCATTACAATTCAAAGAGAAAAGACAAATCATTTGTCCCGGTAAATATTGCGGCAATTCCTTCCGAACTTATTGAGAGTGAATTGTTCGGTCACGAAAAGGGCGCTTTTACAGGCGCATCATTCCGCCGTATTGGCCGGTTTGAGGAAGCAGATGGAGGTACCCTCTTTCTGGATGAAATAGGAGAAATGGAACTCAATTTACAGTCAAAATTATTACGGGCTTTGCAGGAGAAAGAAATTGTAAGGATAGGCGGCAACAAACCTGTGAAGACTGACTGTCGTATCATCGTAGCTACGAATAAAAACCTGAAAGAGGAGGTGAAAAAGGGAAATTTCAGGGAGGATCTGTACTACAGGCTGTTGGGTTTGCCAATTGAGTTACCTCCGTTGCGTAATCGGGCAAATGATATACTGATCCTGGCCCGGTATTTTATGAAAAAATTCTGCATTGAAAACGATATTCCTTCAAAAATGCTATCAGAACAATCACAAAAGAAACTGATGAGTTATCCATATCCGGGAAATATACGGGAATTAAAATCAGTGATTGAGCTTGCAGTTACACTATCAGGAAAGAATGTGATCGAACCCGCCGATCTGGTGCTTGATCCGGGTGATCCCTTATCGGATGTTACGAATGAAGATATGACGATGAGGGAATACGAGTTGAAAATCATAAAGACTACCCTGAATAAGCATAACAACGATTTCAAACTGGCAGCTAAAAAGCTGGATATCGGAGTTTCAACCATCTACCGGATCTTAAAGGAAGAAAAAGCACAATAAAGGGAGTCTATCTCGAAAGGCATCGAAATTAACTGCAAAGTTCTGATTTCATCAACCATTATTTTCTCAAAATGATAATTATTTTCTCAAATTGATCAATTCGGGATTATTAGTAAATTTCGTAATTCACTCATCATGAGTACATTATAAGCATCTTCATTTCAGGCACGGCTTTTGTCTATAGGCTGGCAGTCTTTTGACAGGGTACTTAACCCCTGATTCAGATAAAACAATTTTTGTGAAGTTCACTTTCAATAAAACAGTTAACAAAATGTATAATCAATTTAATCATGGAGGAGATAATATGAAAAATGAAGAAAACACAGACCGTAATTTAATGAGTGAAAATGCGACTCTAAGGAATAATGCAAAAAATACGAGGAAGGAAGGCCTGACAAAAGGGATTTGGATAACCGCGATAATCAGTTTTATCCTGCTGATAGCAACGGGTATAATTGCTTATTCCATTTATAATCGAGATCATAATAAACAGTTAGGACTGATGGAGGATCAGAAATACTCCTTTACATTACAATTAACTGCGCGCGATTCGACGATCAATGACTGGCTTTTGACCTTTGATCAGATTGAAAAAGACCTGAGTATAATAAAGCAGAAGGAAAACATGATTACACTAAAATCATCCGATGTGGAGTTTTCAAAAGAGAGAAAGGAACAAATTCTGGAGGATATCAGGTATATAAATACATTACTGGATGATAATAAAAAGAAAATCGCAACATTAAGTGCCCAGTTGAAAAAGTCCGGCGGAGAAATAAAAGGGTTACAGAATATGATAGCCACCCTTGAAGCTTCATTAGAGCAGTATGAAAATGAAATAGCAGTATTGAAGACGGCACTGGTTGAAAGAGATTTCGAGATCGAACAGCTCAATAACCAGAAGGCTGACCTGCAGGTCACTGTTACACAGCAGATTGAGAGGATCAGCAGCCAGACTGACGAGATGAACAAAGCTTATCTTGCTTATGGCACCTACAAAGATCTGAAAGAAAAAGGTCTTATATCCAAAGAAGGAGGATTTCTCGGATTGGGTAAAAGGGAAAATTTAATTGAGGATTTTTCCGACAGTTTATTCGCCCAGATCAACATCACTGAAATGAAAACCATCCCTGTGAATTCAAGGAATGCAAAGCTTATCACTGAGCATCCTACAGGTTCATATGAGATGATCCCTGAAGGCGACAACAAAATCGCCAGCATTGAGATAAAAGACCCGGATCAGTTCTGGAAGATCTCGAAGTATGCTGTTGTTGAAATCATAAAATAGAATTTTTTATAGGGCCTGGAAGATTCCTTTACACCATGTTCACGAGAAGGCGCTTAAAGGCGCCTTCTCTGTTTTAATACTGTTTTACCGAGTTTTCCTGAGAAGCAGTTCAGATGCAAAATTGATCTGCTCAGGATTCCCTAACAAATAAGCAATATCATCGCTCCGGAAAACAGTATCCGGTACTGGATGTTCGATAACATCAGTCCCTCTTCTTATCGCTAAAAGCGTAACTCCTGTTTTTTTACGCAGATCAATATCGATGAGGGATTTCCCTTCAGCCTGGGAATCAGGTTCAACTACTACAGCTGATATATTTATATTTGAAAATTCGTCGAGGATCGAAGGCTGATTTACCATATCCTTTTCACTGAAGATTCCTAAATTTATATTCCTGATATGAGTCAATATGCGGTTAACCTCCTTTTGTGGAACTAACCTTTTAACCAGAATTCTGTTCAACAGGTCAATAGCTATCTCAAGTTTTTCAGGCAACACCTGATCTGCGCCGATTTTATATAATTGTTCCACATTCTCGATGCGGTGTGTCCTGACCAGGATATAAACGTTTTTGTTTATTTGTCTGACTTTGTCAATTATCGCCATGGAGGGTATGATACTGCCAACTGAAATCACTATGATATCCGCTGTATCAATATGGGCTTTCCTTAAAATCGGTTCATTGACAGCATCACCATAAACAACCAGATCTCCGTTGTTTATTTTTTCCCTGGCTAATAGAGGATCAAATATTATTGAAATATGGCGTAAGTTATTGTACTTTGCCATTATTGAAAGTTTTATCGCACTTGCATCTTTCCCTACAATAACCAGGTGATTTTTAAAATCAGGTATTTCGATTTCTTTCAAAGGGAACAATCCATTTATCAGGAATTTGGGAAGAGGAAGTTTCAGCAATGCTTTTGAAAGTGGTGATGATAGATAAAACAAAAATGGCGTTAAAGCCATTGTTATTACAGCAACTGCAAGGAACAGATGATAGTAAAAATCAGACAGGATAGAATAATCAAATCCTAATTTAGCAAGAATAAAGGAGAACTCCCCGACCTGGCTTAAAGCGAGTCCAATTAATACTGTTCCCTGAAAGGTGTGACCCAGGATGAATCCTGTTCCTCCGGCAATAATGGTTTTCAGAACAATAACCAGCAGTACGCTTAATATAACCAGTTGATAGTTTTCAATGACAAAGGAGATGTCGAGCAGCATACCAATCGACACAAAGAAGAAACTTGTGAAAACATCTTTGACCGGCATAAAATTTCCAAAGACGTTGTGGCTGTATTCTGATTCGGAGATCATCAGTCCTGCAAGGAAGGCACCTAGAGCAAGTGACATCCCGAGCTTTGAGGTTAACAAAGCAATGGCAAAACAGATCAGGAAAACACTCATCATGAACAGTTCCTGGTTTTTTGCCAGTGCTATAAGATGCAATAGTTTTGGGAGCAGCCATTTGTTACCGGCATAAACCAGTCCCATTATAAAGATTACTTTAAGTGAAAGTATCAATATCTCCTTTGGGATGTCAAGCGAATTATCTGCAAGAAGATTACTGAACAGAAGGAGTGGTACCAGCAACAAATCCTGGAAAATAAGGATACCTAAAACGGTACGCCCATAGTTTGATGTAAGCTCTGATCGTTCCTGAAGCAGCTTTAAAACAAGTGCTGAGCTGCTCAGAGCCGCGAGGAAACCAATAAAAAGACCTCCCTGCCAGCTCATTCCGAAGAAATGGGATGCAATGAAAAATACTCCGGCTGTAAAGGTTACCTGTAATAATCCTCCAAAGAACACGATTCTCCTGATTCTCAGCAGGTGTTTCAAGGAGAATTCCAATCCAATTGTAAAGAGTAACAAAACAACACCTATTTCAGCTAAAAGCTCTATCTGATGTCTTGCAGAAACCAGTGAAAGCAAATGAGGACCGGCAATAATGCCTGTAAGCAGATAGCCAACAACAGTAGGAATTTTAATTCTTGTAAAAACAAGGTTCACCAGCGTAGATAAGGCAAAGATTATTACAATGTCTTTTAGGATTGCTAATTCCATTTTTTCTCTCGCGCTTTGAAATAGTATTTTTTTTGTAAATAATCCCGGCATTAAACCCGGGTTAATTTACACACTTATTTCGGATTTCGGATAGTGGATTTCAAATTTATAAGTCCGCAATCCGCAATCCGAAATTTTAAAATTCCATAATAAAAAAACTTGACTTTGGTCTATGCAAGGTGTAACTTTGAATATCAGAATGCTCACAATTGGTAAATTAATAACTAAAATTATTACTATGAAAAAAGTTGGTTTCTATTGTGGTCTGATCCTTCTGCTGACAATCGGAGGTTGCGGTAAAAAGGAGAGTAAATCCTTTCAGGGTGCATGGCAAATGGTTCAAATGCAGAGGATAGATGGTGGAAAGATAACGAATTATTTTTCCGACCGTTACACTGTAAATCAGATTAAAATGTGGTCTGAAGGTCATTTTATTTTCGTGGGAAAATACAGGGTCGATACTATAACCAGTTATAGATATGGTGTAGGAACTTTTACTCTTAACGGGAACCTGTATGAAGAAGATATTCTATATCATTTCGATGAAGCTTACGAAGGCCGGAAGAATAAAATCTGGTTGGAAATAAGGAATGACACTCTTCTTCATTTATTTCCTGTTGATAATAGTGGGAAACCAGATCCAAAGACACACTGGATTGAAAAATATATCCGGTTGAAATGATTTTATTAAATCCTCAATCCACAATCTGCTCCCGCTTAGTGGAATTTTCTCGTTTTGCTCGTCAAATTCCGCAATCAACATTTACTACTCCCCGTTTTCCAGAACATATGGCGTCACCTGGTAAACGCAATAGTTCAGCCAGTTTGAAAACAACAGGCTGGCATGGCTTCTCCATTTGACCAGGGGAGCCTGGTTAGGATCATTATTCCTGTAGTAGTTTTTCGGTATTTTTATATCCAGTCCTTTGGTGATATCCCGTTCATATTCCGAATTGAGTGTAAGCGGGTCATATTCTGAATGACCTGTAATAAAAATCCTCTTTAAATCTCTGGAAGCAACAAGATAAATACCTGCTTCATCCGAATCGGCAAGGATCTCGAGACCTTTTACTTTCTCTATATCCTCTTTTCTGACTTCAGTGTATCTTGAATGGGGCGCAAGAAATTCATCATCAAAACCTCTTAATAACAGATTGGTTTTATTATATACTCTATGGTTGAACACACCAAACATCTTATCTTTCATCATGTATTTAGGGATACCGTAATGATGATATAATCCTGCCTGTGAAGCCCAGCAGATGAACATTGTTGAGGTAACATGATGATCGGCCCAGTCCATTATCCTTACCATCTCTTCCCAGTAATCAACCTCTTCAAATTCAAGATGTTCAATAGGGGCGCCCGTAATTATCATGCCATCATATTTATGGATGGAGATATCATCAAAAGTCCTGTAGAAAGCATCAAGATGCTCTTTCGGTGTGTTTTTTGAAAGGTGCATCTTTGTATAAATAAGTGTTATCTCAACCTGGAGCGGAGTATTGGAAAGAAGCCGCAGGATCTGTGTTTCAGTTGTGATTTTTACAGGCATCAGGTTAAAGATCAATATTTGCAAAGGTCTTATATCCTGATGAACAGCTCTTGTCTCCTTCATCACGAAAATATTCTCGTTTTCGAGAATCTTCACTGCCGGTAAATTATCAGATATGTTAAGTGGCATAATTTAACTCTGGGTTTTAATTATATTTTTTATTATTAACCTAAGTTGCTGGTTACTTGATGCTTGTTGCTGGTTGCTAGTTGCTGGTTTTATTAACAAGTAACTAGTAACCAATAACCAGCAACTAGAATTAAATAGTTCCTGTACTACTATTTTCGTTTGAAAGATACAATATATTCATCAAACTGGCACTTTCAATAATTCTAACTTATTATTGAAAAATACCAGATAATTTGACTCTTTAATAGCTGCTTATAAATTTCGTTAAGTAGTGGTTGGATTTTTGGGAAGCACGAAAGTAAATTTAGTCCACACTCCGAGTTCACTGCTAATCCAGATCTTACCATTGTGATTTTCAACGATCTGCTTGACAATTGAGAGACCCAGCCCTGATCCGGTCTTTATATCTTTAGGGACATTGGTTGCCCTGTAAAATTCATCAAAGACCTTTGACAACTCCTCTTTTGGTATGCCAATCCCGGAGTCGGAGATTTCTGTAACGATATGATTAAGACGATTCTTTACTGATAACTCAATATGGCCGTGAGGGGGAGTGTATTTAACAGCATTTAATAACAGATTTGAATAGAGTTCCTCGATAGTAAATGGGTTTCCTGTAAACATTTGAATCGACTTATCCACATAAACATTAAAATCAATTGATTTGTCTTTAGCAAGGATCTGGACAGGTGTTACAGCTTTATTAATCAGTTCTTTTAGTGAGAATTCTTCAGATTCATTATCGAGTCTCAGCCTTTTCTTGGTAAGGTTAAGCAGGTTTTTTACAAAACCTGAAAGCAACTCGGTACGCTCAAAGGCACGATTGGCAAATTCTTCCTGAACCCCGGTGAGAGGACCTGCTACTTTAGTCCTGATCACATCTATACAACTTGAGATTGCAGCGACATGACCCTTGATGTCATGAGTTACCCGCAGAACATATTCATTCTTCACCTTATCTTTGTTCTCTAATTCAAAATTAGTTTTAGCATAGGTTTCCTCACTTTTTATTGACCTGTAGATAATCATGTGTGAAAGGAATACTACCAGGATTGAAGTGCAGGCAAAGACAAATCCGGTTCCATAAACATAAAGAATGTTTTTATACAGATCGTGAGAAACAAAGTTTTCCAGGGGATAATGTGGAATGATGGCATAACATTCTAAAAGTGCCAGGGAAGCTGCGAGAATTATTGTAATAAGAGCATAAGTATAACTTTGCAGTGTCGAGAAGATTGAGCTCGCGATAATCATATGAAAGAAATAAAAGAGAAAGAGAGGATTTTCTATTCCGCCTGAATAATGAAGGATAAGAGTCAGAATGATCAGGTCAGTAATAATCTGAAAATGGATTTCGTGCTTGATTTTTTGGATTATTCTGCCACTCCCTTCCTTTTTTATTCGTTGCAGAAGAATCCTGTGAAGAACATTTAATGCTAAAAGAATGAAAGAAAGAATATATATTGATAATTCCTGAATTGAAATATCGAGTAAATGTTTAACTGCCAGGGTCGCAACTATTAAAATGCTTATAGCAATCCATCGGATCCTTATGAACCATTTTGCAAAATGGATATGTGCCGGGACTAGTTTGTTATCCATTATAAAAACTGTTACAACTCATTCTTTAAGCATATCTCCGATCATCTCCACAAGCAAATGAGGATTAATGGGTTTATCCTGGAAACGGACATTCGGAAATAACGATTCATCCTCCACAGCAGAAAATAAATTAACTTCCAGCTGATCCCTCATTCCGGTTAGCAGAATAATCGGCATTTTCTTGTACTCAGGATCGTTTTTGATCACATGCAATAGGTTGTATCCTTCAAGGTTTGTGTTCATCATGACATCAAGAACCACCAGTATCATTTGTCCGAAACTAATATTAACCTTTGTGACTTTTGACAGCTTCTCGCGATCTGCCACTTCAAGTACAATGTCCGAAAGGTCCTTTGCAATGCTGATCTCATGCATAATCATCATTTTAGCATATCCTCGGAAGCTGCATTCCTGAAGGCATGTCCAGGATCCGCTTGCCTCCGATGGAGGTATTCAATATAACAACATTTCTGTTATTTTCAACGACCTCACCAATCACCTCAGAGTATTTTCCCAGAGGGGTTGAACGCATCAACTCAAGTACTTTCTTATGCTCCTCATTACCTGCCACAAAAAGTACTTTGCCTTCATTTGCCAGATATAAAGGATCAAATCCGAGGATCTCGCAGAGTCCTTTAACCGGCTCTTCAACAGGTACTGAAGATTCATTAATAACGATACCTGAACTGATCATTTGGACCAGCTCGTTAACTACAGTTGCAAGTCCGCCGCGTGTCAGATCCCTCATAAAATGTATTTCATTACATTCGTCCAGAACTGTACGGATAAGATGATTCAGCGAAGCGCAATCTGATTCTACAGGAGAATTAAATCCAAGCTTCTTGCGTGCACCCAGTACAGCTATTGAATGACTGCCAACCGGACCGTTTATTATCAGCTTATCACCCGGTTTTACTTTTTTTGCGTTGCTGATATGCTCAAATTCAGGGCAAAGGATCCCTATACCGGTAGTAGTTATAAATATCTTATCGCACTTCCCTTTCTCTACTACCTTGGTGTCTCCCGCTACAATCTTCACTTCTGCTTTCTTTGCCTCGTCCGACATGGAATCAGTTATTAATATCAAATCTTTAACAGGGAATCCCTCCTCAATAATAAATGAAGCAGATACATACTTTGGTATGGCTCCCGATACTGCCAGATCGTTAACTGTACCGCAAACTGCAAGCTTACCTATATCCCCTCCCGGGAAGATGATCGGATCAACAACATACGAATCGGTTGTAAAAGCGAGCATAAATCCTGACTCATTCAGCATAGCAGAGTCTGTCAAAGGTTCAGATATCCCGAATCTCTTAACGAAAATATCCCTGATTAGTTTACCGGTCAGGTTGCCTCCGCTGCCATGACTCATTGATACATACTCACTCATTCAGTCTGTATTTATAATATGTATTACATGCGCCTTCATTCGATACCATGCAGGCTCCAACAGGATTTTCAGGAATACATGTCCCTGCAAAGAGCCTGCAATCGGGAGGGATTTTTAATCCTCTGAGTATTTCACCACATATGCATAACACATGTTCTTCATAAGCGTTAACATTTAGAGGGAGAGGAATCATACTTTCCGCGTCATAATTTTTATACTCTTCCCTGAGAATCAGTCCGCTTGCCGGAATCACACCAAAGCCCCTCCATTGTTCATCTGATTGCATAAAAATTTCATCCATAAGTCGCTGTGCAATAACATTTCCCTGCCTGGTCACGGCTCGCGAGTATTGTATCTCGGTACGAGGAGAGTCATTATTAACCTGGTTAATAAGCATGTAAATTGCCTGAAGAAGATCCACTGGTTCAAAGCCGGTAATTACACAACCCAGCCTGTATTTGTCAGGTATGAAGCTGAATGCAGAGGAGCCTGTAATAGCTGCCACATGGCCGGGGCAAATAAATCCGTCCAGGGCAATCCCCTCTTTTATAATTATATCCATAGCCGGAGGCATCACCTTATGGGCACTCAAAACATAAAAGTTCTCTATACCAGCATCAGCTGCTTCCTTTATTGTAACTGCTGTACCCGGCGCGGTTGTTTCGAACCCTATTCCCAGGAAAATGACCTTTTTATCACTTCCTGATTTTGCTATTTCAAGCGCTTCCAGTCCTGAAAACACAATCCGGATATCTGCGCCACGGGCTTTCTCTTTCTCAAGTGACGATGATGAACCGGGTATCCTGATAAGGTCTCCGAAAGTAGTGATAATCACATCCTTCATTTTTGAATAAGCAATAGCCTTATCAATAAAACTGTTATTGGTAACACATACCGGGCATCCCGGCCCCGAAAGGAGCCTGACATTATCAGGCAGTAAGGAGGGAATTCCGAACCTGTGTATCGCCGCAGTATGACCACCACATACCTCCATAAAAGTATAACTGCGGCTGGCAGCTCTTTTAATAAGGGCAACAAGCTTCTTAATCAAAGCTTTATCCCGGTATTCATCAACATACTTCATCGCTGATATCTTCGTTCATAGCATCTTCAATTTCGGTTAACAGCTTAAGAGTCTCAAGAGCCTCCTTCTCACTTATTTTCTGTATAGCGAATCCTGTATGAAGAAGCACATAATCACCGATTTCAACATCTTCGACCAGTTGCAATCCGGCTTTGAATATTGTACCACCGACAGATACATTTGCAAAATTACTGTTAATCTCAACCACCTTTGCTGGTATACTTAAACACATAATCCTTTAGTTTTAGAAGCAACTATCAATTGACCTAATGATACACCTCCGTCATTAGCCGGCACGAGATGATTGGTGTAAATGTAAAATTTTTTTCCGGTTAATATGCGTATCAGCTTTTCGAGAAGGTATTTATTCTGAAAAACGCCTCCCTGAACCTGTCCCTACAGGCTCTGTAATGAAAAATCCTTTTAAGACTGTTCTTTATCAGGTATTTTGTGATTTGTTTCACATCAAAATATTTAAATATACATTATGATGTAAGTTTACAGTTTCTTAAAAAATGAGATTCAAATTATTATATAATTGATTTATAGAAATTTATATCTATTGTTATATAATTCACAGTAAAAATAATTAAAATTTTTATTGGTTTTATACTTATAGAATTTATTTTTATATGTGAATAGCCTCACATAAATGAGTTATTGCTGCATCAGAAATGAAGAATGGCTGAGATATTAGGGCAACTGATACTATCCTATACAGTTTTCGCTGCAGTGAGCAACGAATTTGGTCAGGAATATGAATTGCTCAAATCCTCAAGGATACCTCATATTTCTTATAGCAAACCAAAGCCTGCAACACTGTTAAAGAGTTTCTTTACTCCTGTTACGGAAAATTTTGATATAAATCAATTTAATCTTTGATAATCAGATGTTTAGAAATGAAAATTACAGATCAAATTAATAATAGGATAATAGTAATAAGGAATGAATAAATGAAAAAAGTTGAAATGGAAGAATGGGCTGATCCTGGACTATTAAAGGAAGTTCGTAAGTATGGAAAATTCGATACCAATGCATGCCTTAATTGTGGCGGCTGCACAATTACCTGTTCTTTATCGTCAAACGAGACACCTCTTTCACCCCGCATATGTCTTCAGTATGTGCGGACAGGATTGAGAAAGAGATTATTAAGCAGTTTAGACCCGTGGCTTTGCTACTACTGTGGTGACTGTTCTACATCATGTCCGAGGCAGGCAGATCCAGGAGAGACAATGATGACGCTCAGACGATATTTCACTGCAAACTACGACTGGACAGGACTTGCAAAAAAACTTTATACTTCCAAAGTATGGGAATTTGCTGCAATCTTTGTTTTAGCAGGAATAGTTTTTCTTGTGTGGATGTTACTACCCGGCCTGGGATTACCAACAACTTCTGATGGGATGTCTTTTAACGAAATGGCACCAGCAAAAATTGTTCATTCCGTTGATATGGTTGTTGCTATTTTACTTGCCGGCTTGTTACTATCCTTTGTCTTCAATATGTATTTGAAAACATTAAAAAGCGATAAAAGTATAAAAATACCGCTTAAATTATATTTCACTGAGATGGGAAATATGGTTTTTAATTTTCTCTTTCAATGGCGTTTCTCTCAATGTGAAAAAGACACTAAATCTATCTTTAAACGACTTCGTGAAGGAAAATATAATTACTGGATAATTCATTTCCTGCTTATGTCCGGTTATGCTTTGTTATTCCTTATGATTGTCTTTTTCTTACCGTGGTTCCAGGGTAAAGACGAATATTACCAATGGTGGAATATACAGAGAATATTAGGTTTTTATGGAACCACAATGCTTATTTTCGGGACAATTTACTTTTTAATTAGAAGAATTAAAAAGGATAGTGAAAAAAGTAAATTCTCTCACGCTACCGATTGGACTTTTATCATACTATTATTATTAACAACTCTCACAGGTATTGCAATATTTATTTGCAGAATTAATAACGTCCCATTAGTTGGATTTTATATGTATTTAATTCACCTGATGGTTGCTATTCCAATGCTAATGATAGAAGTGCCGTTTTCAAAATGGGCACATCTTGCATACAGACCAGTTGCTATTTATTTTTACAGGATTAAAGAAAAAGCATTCCAGTTACAACAGCAAGAATTAAATAAATTATCTACATTGGAGGTGCAAAATGTCGAATAAAGTAGGAGCAGTAGCAGTTTTAGGCGGCGGCATAAGCGGTATGCAAGCCGCATTAGATTTAGCTGAATCAGGGCTTAAAGTTTACCTTGTTGACAATAAATCCGCTATCGGGGGAGTAATGGCTCAACTGGATAAAACCTTCCCTACTAACGATTGTGCTATGTGTACTATGGCACCACGCTTAGTTGAGATAGGAAGGCACAAAGATATAGAAATAATTACATTATCGGATATTGAAAAAATAGAGGGTGAGGCAGGCAATTTTAAAGTAATCCTTAATAAAAATCCCAGATACATAAACGAAGAAAAATGTACCGGATGCGGAACTTGTATAACTAACTGCCCAACAAGAAATAAAGTCCAGCCCATTGAAAAAACAAAAGTGGAACTTGAGCCACAATTCAAGGACATAGTTACGGACATAATCCGGATAAATAAGGATAGAAAGGGTCCGCTAATGACAATCCTTCAACAAATAAATTCCAAATTCAACTATCTTCCGGAAAATGTTTTAAATTATGTCTCACAGGAAGTCGGGTATCCGTTATCTCATATTTTAAAGATCGCGACCTTTTACAGTTCCTTTAGCATTGTTCCAAGAGGCAAACATATAATAAATGTATGTATGGGAACGGCCTGCTATGTGAAAGGAAGCGAGAGGTTGATGGAAAGATTTGGCGATGTCCTTGAGATAAAAGAAAATGAAACTACTCCTGACATGTTATTTACTCTTAAATCGGTGAGGTGCATCGGTTGCTGTGGACTCTCACCCGCGGCAATGATTGGAGATAATGTTTATGGTAAATTATCTACGAAGGATATTCCGGGAATAATTGAAAAATATAAAACAATAGTATAACTATGGCACAACTAACCTTAGATGAATTAAGGAAAAAAAGAAAAGAAGCAAAGAAGGAAATTTATCTTAGAGAGGGAAAATACAAAAGCAAGATAATTGTTCACATGGGAACATGTGGCATTGCGGCAGGGGCAAGAGAAATAGTTACTGCATTTCTCGGAGAGATTGAAATCTTAACTGACAAGGATGTGATGCTTACTACGTCGGGCTGTGCGGGTCTATGTTCAATGGAACCAATGGCTACCGTTGAACTCCTGAATTCACCATCAGTTAAATATGGTAACCTGACCACTGATAAAGCAAGGAGGATTTTCAAAGAACATATACTCGGTGGCAATATTGTCACAGATTATGCTATTGGCATTGGCTCAGAAAAAGGAGGCTAAAAATGGCTGTAAGAAGAATAGAATTAATGCTCTGCACGGGTACAGGGTGTGTTGCCGGCGGAGCATTCAGAATTTCCGAGGCTCTTGAAAAAGAAATCCAGAAGCAGGGACTCGAAAAGGAGATATCTGTTATTATAACCGGTTGTAATGGTTTTTGTGGACAGGGACCTCTTATGGTGGTTCAACCCGATAACATATTCTATGGGTTTTTAACCCCGGAGGATATTCCCTTTCTTGTTCAGGAGCATTTCCTGAAAGGCAGACCAGTTAAGAAACTTATGTTTTCTCCTCCTGAGAAGAAAGAGCCCGTTCCATTATTATCGGAAATCCCATTCTTCAAGAAGCAGATGCTTGTTGTCCTGAGAAATAAGGGAATAATTGACCCTGAAAAGATTGACGATTATATTGCAAGGGATGGGTATACTGCTCTTGAAAAGGTTCTGAGTTCAATGACACCTGATGATGTTATTGATGAAATTACACGCTCGGGATTGAGAGGAAGAGGTGGTGGAGGTTTTCCAACAGGGACTAAATGGAAGTTTTGCAGAACAGAACAAAAGACACCAAAATACATTATCTGCAATTGCGATGAGGGCGACCCCGGAGCATATATGGACAGGAGTGTTTTTGAATCAGATCCTCATTTAGTAATTGAAGGAATGATAATTGGCGCCTATGCAATTGGTGTTTCCCATGCTTACATTTTTGTCAGAACAGAATATCCACTTGCAATAAAGAGAATGGATTTAGCCATTTCCCATGCCAGGGATTATGGTCTTCTTGGAAAAAATATCCTTGGTACCGATTTTAGTTTTGATATAGAGATTAGAGAAGGTTCAGGCGCCTTTGTATGCGGAGAGGAGACTTCGCTCATTCATTCAATTGAAGGAAAGAGTCCCGAACCCAGACCACGACCCCCTTATCCAACACAACTGGGAATATGGGATTGCCCTACAGTTATAAATAATGTTGAGACCTGGGCAAATGTTCCGGTAATAATAAACAGAGGAGCAGACTGGTTTTCAAAAATAGGAACTGAAACGAGCAAAGGGACCAAGATTTTTTCACTTGTTGGTAAAATTAATAATACAGGACTTATAGAAGTTCCAATGGGTATAACACTTAGGGAGGTAGTTTATGATATTGGTGGAGGAATTCCATACGATAAGAAATTCAAAGCCGTCCAAACTGGTGGGCCATCAGGAGGATGTCTTCCTTACAGTATGATTGATGTGCCTATTGATTATGAAAGTCTCGCAGAAGCGGGTTCTATGATGGGTTCAGGTGGAATGATTGTTATGGATGAAGATACCTGTATGGTGGATGTGGCAAAATTCTTTATTCAATTTACAAATGATGAATCCTGTGGGAAATGCACAACATGCAGGGATGGAAGCGAAGCCTTGCTCGAAGTTCTGACTGATATAACAAATGGTGACGGAAAAGAGTTGGATTTGGAATTTCTTTATGAAGTCAGTAAGGCTATAAAGGATGCTTCAATGTGCGGGCTAACTACCCTTCCAAATCCTGTACTATCTACCCTTAAATATTTCAGAGATGAATATGAAGCACATATAAAGGAGAAAAGGTGTCCTGCACTTGTTTGCAAAAATTTAATTAAATATTATATTCTTCCCGAAAAATGTACAGGATGTAAACTATGTTTGAAAAACTGCCCTCCAGGTGCTATTAAAGGAGAGTTGAAACATATTCATATTATTGATCAGTCCAAATGTACAAAATGCGGGACATGTCTAGATGTCTGTCCTCCAAAGGTATCTGCTATTATTAAAGTATCCGGTAAAGAAACGGAAAATATAACAGGAATAGAGGAACCATATCCTGTCAAAAGGAGGGGAAAAGAAATTAAAAATTAAAAATTAAGAATTAAAAATGAAACTTAGTAAAATAATTCAAATTCTTGATGCCGAAATATTGTGCAATGTTAAGGATAAGTCAAATGTCAATATTACTATGGCTTGCGGGGCCGATTTGATGAGCGATGTTCTGGCTTTCATAAAGTCTGAGGCCCTTCTTTTAACAGGATTAACGACTCCGCAGGTTATATATTCTGCTGAGAACTCAGGCGTCAATGTAGTATGTTTTGTGAGAGGGAAAAAACCACGCAGAGAGACTGTTGCCCTTGCAAAAGAAAAGGGAATAGTTCTTCTTGCCACAAAAAAACCAATGTTTGAGAGTTGTGGTAAGCTATATAATAATGGTCTTATAGGGTGTTCCGAAATCAGTGATCAGTAATCATTAGGCATTATCACTTAACAATAAAGCAGCATAACGATATAACCATTAAAACTATAACATGAACACTTGAGCACCATCCAATGTATGAAAACGATAGATCCTAAAAAACCATCTAAGACTCAGGAGCTGACTTATGAGCTGAAAGTAAAGCAGGTAATGTGTAAAAATGTTACCACTTTAAAGCCGGATAGTACAATGAACGATGTAAGAAGGATTCTCAGAAATAATAAAATATCCGGAATACCTGTTGTGGATGATGACAGGCTGGTTGGAATTATAACCATAGAAGACTTAATAGTTTGCCTTCGTGAAATTGGAGGAATTGATGAAAAAGTTGAAAACAGGATGACAAAAAATGTTGTTACGGTTTATTCGGATGAGCACATTGTTAAGGTGGTAGGTAAATTTGAGACGAGTGGGTATGGACGATTCCCCGTTGTTGACAGAGTTAAAAAGAAACTTGTTGGAATTATAACAAAGGGGGATATCATAGAGGGTTTGCTGAAAAAACTTGAGCATGATTATCATAAAGAAGAAATTCATACATACAGAGCAAGTCATATTTTTGAAGATATAGTCTCGGACAATTCTACTCTGATTTTGAAGTACTATATAAAAGGAGGTGAATTCAATAAAGCAGGAGAACAAACCAGTAAGCTCAGAAAGAATTTATTTAGATTGGGATTCTTGCCGGATACAATAAGAAGAGTTGCAATTGCAGCTTTCGAAGCCGAGATGAACATAGTTATTTTCACTCCTGGAGGAGAACTTGTGGCAAAGATCCAGCCGGATAAAATAGCAATAAATGCAATTGATTCAGGTCCGGGAATTCCTGATATAAAGAAAGCAATGCGTAAGGGCTATTCCACTGCACCTGACTGGGTCAGAGAATTGGGATTTGGTGCAGGGATGGGGCTTCCAAATATTAAGAATTATTCAGATGAGATGACTTTGGAAAGTAAGATTAATGAAGGAACAAATTTGAATTTTGTTATATATACTTAAAAAAATGAAGATTAGAGATATTGTAAAGACATTAGACTTAAAAGTTATATCAGGTGAAAAGTTTCTTGAAAGAGAAGTTACCGGAGGATATGCAGGGGATTTATTAAGTGATGTCCTTGCAAATTCAAAAAAAGGAAATATATGGGTTACTTTACAAATTCATCAAAACATCATAGCGGTTGCAAGTTCAAAGGAGCTTTCAGGAATAATAATCGTTAACGGAAGAAAGCCGGAGGAAGAAACGCTGAAGAAGGCGAAAGAAGAAAAAATACCTGTAATGATCAGCAAGTTATTAACCTATGAAGTTGCTGGAAGATTACATGAAATTGGAATCAGGTGATATGAAAGAATTTAAAGCCGACATGCATATACATACCTGTCTTTCTCCATGTGCAGATTTGGAAATGTCTCCAGGGAATATAATAAAGGAGGCTAAAAAGAAAGGGCTTGATATCATAGGAATATGCGACCATAACTCAGCAGAAAATTTTCCTGCAATGGAAAAATCTGCTAATATAGAAGGAATAAAGGCTATTGGAGGTATTGAAATCACATCCAGGGAAGAGGTTCATATTCTGGGTCTGTTCGGAAACAAAAGAGATTTGTTTTTCATGCAGGAGGCTGTTTACTCAAATTTAGATGGAGTTAATGATGAAGAACGATACGGTCTCCAGGTAGTTGTCAATGAAAATGATGAGGTTCTCGGTTTTAATAACAAGCTACTTATAGGTGCTACAGAAATGTCAGTTGAGGAAGTGGTTGATTTAATACATAAATTTAATGGTATTGCCATTGCCGCTCATGTTGACAGAGAAGGTTTCAGTATCATAGCAAACCTGGGGTTCATACCTGAAGGTCTTAAATTGGACGCACTTGAAATAACAGAACCTTCTATGAGAGATAAAATTAACACAGGTAAGGATTTTGTATTTTTAACTTCATCTGATGCACATTTTATTAATGATATTGGCAAACGATACTCTTGTTTTCTGATGAAGGAGAGCACATTTGAAGAAATCCGGAAGTGCCTCTGTAAAGAAAATGGAAGAAAAGTAATTATTTAAATGGAAGATATTTCCTTACATATTCTTGATATAACGGAAAATTCAATAAGGGCAAAAGCAAAAAATATAAATATAATGATAATAGAGGACAGGAAGAACGACTTGCTTACTCTAACAATAGAGGATGATGGTGAGGGTATGGATGACAAAACAAAAGAGTATGCTCTGAATCCGTTTTTTACTACTAAAAAGGGTAAAAAAGTCGGCCTCGGTTTGGCATTTCTTTCCCACTCAGCAGAGGAGGCCGGTGGAGCAATGAAAATTGAAAGCGAACCCGGCAATGGGACAAAAATCACTGTTACATTCGGGCTGGGACATATAGACAGAAAACCCTTAGGAAATTTGAATGAAACAATAATATGTTTGAAAGTTACTCACCCGGAAATAAATATAACTTTTAATCATGTTAATTAATAAGCGGAGGTAGCAATGGTAACTCTTACAATAAATAATCAGAAAATTGAAGTTGAAGAAGGGATAAATCTTTTAACAGCAATTGAGCGCCTTGGAATCAAAGTCCCGACTTTATGTTACCACAAAGCCCTTATTCCTTACGGTGCCTGCAGACTCTGTGTCGTGGAGGTTCAGGTTCCGGGAAGAGAATCACCATTGCAGGCTTCCTGTTCTTATCCTGTTATTAATGGAATAAATGTATTTACTAATACTGAAAGGATATTCAGAGCGAGAAAAGTTGTTGCTGAGCTGCTTCTTGCAAGATGCCCTGATTCTGAGACGATAAAAAAGATTGCTGAGGAATACGGTATTAAAGAACCGAGAATTAAGAAGAAAAATGAGGATTGTATCCTTTGTGGCCTTTGTGTTCGCATGTGTGAACAGAGAATGGGTAGAAGCGCAATCGGTTTTACTGGCAGAGGTTCAAGAAAGAAACTGGAAACTCCATTCGGCAAACATAATGAAATGTGCTGGATATGTGGTGCCTGTAATTTTATCTGTCCCGTAGGTAAAAAAGTGCAAACCTTCACAACTGATAGAACTCCTATACCTATTCCGGATTCTTTTAATATAGGATTAAATGAAAGAGCATCTGTTTATGTTTTATATCCCCAGGCAATTCCTAATAAACCTGCTATTGATAACAACACTTGTCTCCACCTAAATTATGATGTATGTGGAATCTGTAAGGAAGTTTGTGAGGCAAAAGCAATTGATTATGAACAAAAAGAACAAAAATTCGAATTGAATGTCGGGGCAATTATTCTCTCGCCTGGATATAATCTCTTCAATCCTGAATTAAAACCAGATTATGGTTATGGAAAATTCAAAAATGTTATAACAGCACTTGAGTTTGAAAGGATCCTTTCAGCTTCCGGACCATTTCAAGGGAAAATACTAAGACCTTCTGATAAAACCGATCCGGAGAAAATTGCATGGATTCAATGTGTTGGTTCACGCGACTATGAAAGAGACTATTGTTCTGCTGTCTGCTGTATGTATGCGACAAAAGAGGCAATCATTGCAAAAGAGCATGAGGGTGAGAAATTAAAATGTGATATATTCTATATGGATATACGTGCTTTTAGTAAAGGTTTTGAGGAGTACTATTTAAGAGCACAAAAGCTCGGTGTAAATTACATACGATGTCGCCCACTTTCCATCAAAGAACTACCCGAAACAAATAATCTCATTATTGATTATCTGACCGATGATGACAGAAAATTATCCGGAGAATATGAATTGGTTATACTGTCAACCGGTTTGACTTCCCCGGGCCAGGCTAAGAAGCTTGCCAAAGAGTTTAGTCTTGAATTAAATAAGTATGATTTCTGTGAAACCAGTTCATTTGCTCCTGTCGATTCTCCAAAAGAAGGTGTTTTTATTACAGGTGCGTTTACTGGACCAAAAGATATTCCTGAAAGCGTCATGCAAGGGAGCGCTGCTGCCGCCAGGTCTCTTTCGCTCCTTTTTGCTGAAAAAGGCAAGTTGGTGAAAGAAAAAGCATATCCACCCGAAAAGGATGTTACAGGAGAAGAGCCTAAAGTTGGAGTTTTTGTCTGCCATTGCGGGAAAAATATCGGGGGTGTGATAAATGTTCCTGAAGTTGTTGAGTATGCCCGGACCCTGCCTAATGTGGTATATGCAGAGGATAATCTTTACACTTGCTCTGCCGAGTCGGGAGAGAAAATCAAACAAGCAATTAAAGAACATAATCTAAATCGTGTTATTGTTGCTTCCTGTACACCGAGAACTCATGAACCTTTGTTCCAGAGCATTATTAAGGAAGCAGGGCTTAATCCATACCTCTTTGAGATGGCTAATATCAGGGATCAGTGTACATGGGTTCACATGCACGAACCTAACCTCGCCTCACAGAAAGCAAAAGATCTTGTCAGGATGGCGGATGCAAAAGCACGCTTCCTTGAACCACTTTATAACAGAAAAGTTAAAATTAACAGAGATGCTCTTGTAATTGGCGGCGGCGTATCGGGCATTACATCAGCTCTTAATTTAGCGGAACAGTCTTTTAAAGTATGTCTGCTTGAGAAAAGTGATGATCTGGGTGGTAATTTTATGAAAGTGAAATTCCTGATAAATGGAGATGACCCTCAAAAGAAATTAAATTCATTGATTGAAAAGGTCAAACATCACCCTAAAATTCATACTTATACTAATGCACAAATAGGAAAGATTGATGGTTCGGTTGGTAATTTCTCAACAGAATTTATGTCCAATGGTAATGTTCACACAGTTAATCACGGGGTTGTTATTGTGGCTACCGGTGCAGAGGAATATAAGCCGACTGAATATTTGTATGGTCAGGATGAAAAGGTAATAACACAGACAGAATTAGAAGAAAAACTGACAAATGGATACCTTCAAACTACAAACCATAAACAACAAACAGTAGTTATGATTCAGTGTGTTGGTTCACGTGATGAAAAGCGACCATATTGCAGCCGGATTTGCTGTCAAAAGGCAATCAAAAATGCCTTATTGATTAAAGAGAAAAACCCCGACACCAATGTGTTTATCCTTTACCGGGATATACGAACTTATGGATTTAATGAAGGATATTATACTAAGGCAAGAGAAAAAGATGTTCGGTTTATTGCGTATAATACAGATGAAAAACCTGAGGTAGAAAAAGTTAATGGACAATTAAAAGTATCTTTGTATGATCCTGTTCTGAATGCCAAAGTAAATATTAAGACAGACCTTTTAGTCCTGTCAACCGGCGTCATTCCCAGAGAAGATGCTAAAGACCTTGCCCAGAAACTCAAAGTGCCATTAACTAGTGACGGTTTCTTCTTAGAAGCACATATGAAACTTCGTCCTGTTGACTTTGCTACAGAAGGCGTTTTCCTCTGCGGTCTCGCTCACTTTCCGAAAACAGTGGATGAGAGCATCGCACAGGCTTTAGCTGCTTCTTCAAGGGCAAGTACAATAATTTCTAAAGATGAAATCGAACTTGCGGCTGTGATTTCTAATGTTGTAGATGAAAATTGTGACGGATGTGCTTACTGTATTGACCCATGTCCATATAAAGCTTTAACATTGCTTGAATATATGAGAGAAGGTTCAATTAAAAAAACAGTTGAAGTCGATGAGCTAAAGTGTAAAGGCTGCGGAACTTGTATGGCAACCTGTCCCAAGTTGGGTATTTATGTCAGGAATTTTAAATTAGAACATATTGCTGCACAAATTGCAGCAGCGTTACAAACTGTAGAATAGGAGGATAATCTATGACAAATACTAATTTTGACCCGATAATTCTGTCATTTTGTTGTAACTGGTGTTCGTATGCAGGTGCTGACCTTGCAGGTATTTCAAGATTACAATATCCTACAAACGTCCGCATCATCCGTGTTATGTGTTCTGGTATGGTTCATCCGAACCTGGTAATTGATGCTTTAACAAAAGGTGCTGACGGTGTGATAATTTGTGGATGCCATATAGGGGATTGTCATTACCTTGAAGGAAATTTAAAGGCACAAAGCAGAGCGGAAGCAATAAAACTTATGTTACAGGATTTTGGTATTGAGGATGAGAGATTTCGGTTAGAATGGATATCGGCATCAGAAGGTCCAAGATTTGCACAAGTAATGAAGGAATTTACAGAAGAGATAAAGAATTTAGGACCTAGCCCATATAAGGTTTAGCCAACATAATGAAAGTAGCATAGATCTCTTTGAAAAATATTTTATTAAATATAGAAAAAATGCACAAATGTTATAAATGATTTATTTGTACAAAAAAAATTAATATATAAAACGGGAATATGGATAATGTAAAATTTTTTGATGAAAAAAAGTTTATGTGGGATGGTAGAACATACATAAGTGAGTCCGAAGCAATTAACATTAAAGCAGAATATGAAAAAAATAATTTTGAAACCCGCATAGTTCAGGAAGAAGAGAAATATTTTCTGTTTACACGGAGAGTAGTTACTGAAGTTGTCATAGAAAAACAATAAAAAACTAATTAAAAATTAATTAAAAATTAAGGAGGAAAAATTATGGGAGTAAAAATTGCAGAAGAATGGTTGGCAAGTTGTGGCGGATGTGAAGTAACAATTCTTGATATCGGCGAACCGCTGCTTGATTTATTACCAAAGCTGGAATTTGTCCACATTCCTGTTTTGGCAGACCATAAATATTTTGGACAAACAGGAGAAAAAGACAAACTGGAAATTCCGGATGCAGATGTCGGAATAATCTCAGGTGGTATAAGAAATGAAGAACATAAAGAAATTACTACTGAGATGAGAAATAAGTGTAAAACATTGATTGCCTTGGGAAGTTGTGCTTGCTTTGGTGGAATACCTGCATTGGCAAATCAGTTTCAGTTACAGGAACTATATGACAAAGTTTACAGAGGATCTGTTTCAACAGACAGTGCCGACACACCAAATCAGGATATCCCACCATTACTTGACAGAGTATATGCAGTTGATGAAATTGTGAAGGTTGATGTTTATCTTCCGGGATGTCCCACAGCCCCGCAGATTGTTGCACAGGCATTGATTTCACTTCTTGAAGGAAAACCATTTGCACTGCCTGAAAGAAGTGTTTGTGATGACTGTCCCGTAAAAAGAGAAAAGAAGGCGCTTGTTTCAATTAAAAGACCACTTGAAAGTATGCTTGATCTGGAAAAAGAAGAATTGGTTGGTTCGAGATGCTTTATGGAAAAAGGATTTTTGTGTTTAGGACCTGTCACAAAAACAGGTTGCTACATGACAAGCGGCGAAGAACAGCCTCATATTCCAAGATGTATTAAGGGATTAATGCCCTGCAGAGGTTGTTTCGGACCTATAAGAAAAGATGCAAATCCAATGGTTGATATGATGGGAGCAATCTCTTCAATCGGACTAAATGCACAGGAAATTCCTGACAGAGCCGCAACATTTTACAGATATGTTGGTGCTCAGGGAAGATTAAGACCATTACCAAAGAAAAATTAAAAAAAGGAGGATAAATATATGAAAAAAATAGTAATACACCCGGCCACAAGATTAGAAGGCCATGCCAAGATAACAATATTACTCAATGATGAAGGTAATGTTGATGATGTAAAATTTCAGCAACTTGACCTGCGTGGTTTTGAAAAATTCTGTATTGGGAAACCGGTTGAAGAATTGCCAAGGATTGTAACAAGTATCTGCGGTGTATGCCCCTGGTCACACCATCTTGCATCAGCAAAAGCAAATGATGCAGTATTTGGGGTTCAGATACCTCCTGCTGCAAAAAAACTCAGAGAACTATGCAATAGTATTGCTTATTGTGAAGAGCATATATTGCATTTTTATTTCCTGGCAGGTGCAGATTTTGTGATGGGACCTGATGCCGACCCATCTGTTAGAAATGTTATTGGAATAGCAGGAAAAGTCCCTGATATTGCAAAGAAAGTTGTCCGTTCAAGATGGCTCGGTGCGGAAATGCTGGAAATTGTGTCAGGAAAAGCAATACACCCTGTAACTGCTGTTCCGGGTGGTTTCAGTAAGCCATTGACTGAAAAAGAAAGAGACACTGCTTTACCTTTAGCAGAAGAGGTTTTGGAATTTGCAAAATTCTCAATTGATTTTGCAAAGAACAGTATATTTCCGAACTATCTTGATGCAGTTAAGTCACTTGGTGTAATAAAAACAGGATTCTTAGGTACTGTAACTGAAGATGGGACACTTGACCTGTATGATGGAAAATTGAGAATGATGGATGCAGAGGGTAAATATGAAGATTTTAAATGTGAGGATTATACTGACTATATCGGGGAACATATTGAACCCTGGACATATATGAAATTCCCATATATGAAAAAAGTCGGCAAACTCTCTATGGATCTGGATAACCCGGTTGGAGTTTACAGAACAAATACACTTGCACGATTAAATGTTTGTGATAAAATCAGAACACCGCTTGCACAGAAAGAATTAACAGAATTCAGAGAGAAATTTGGAAGACCGGTTCAGTTGACTCTTCTTTATCACTGGGCACGGCTTATTGAATTACTTTACAATGCAGAATATGCAGTTCAGTTGTTAAAAGACCCGGCGATTACTTCAAAAGATATAAGAATACCTG
>DATKXL010000089.1:0-5578 GCA_035529055.1 Bacteroidales bacterium | reverse complement strand
AGGTATTAAACTCCAAGAATCCGTCATTAAAAAAGGCTGTTCCGCGATTTATTATCAGGTATCTTAAAAGGATTGTCCATCAGGATGATATAAATGAACTGATAAGAAATTACGGACACCTTAAAGATGCTGAATTCGCCGGAGCATGTCTCAGATACTTTAAAATCAGGTATAATGTTTACGGAAGTGAGAATATACCCCCGGAAGGAAGGTATATCTTCGTTTCAAATCATCCTCTGGGGGGGCTCGATGGTCTGATTTTTATTAATGAAGTATCGGGATATTGTAAAAACCTGAAATTTCCTGTTAATGACATTCTCACCAACATAAAAAATCTGTCGGGAATCTTTGTTCCGATAAACAAGCATGGAGCGCAGGGCAGGGAAGCAGCCAGGCTGATCGATGATGCTTACGCCTCAGAGAACCAGATCCTCTATTTCCCCGCGGGATTATGCTCGAGGAAGAAAAATGGAGTGATAATAGATCTTAAATGGCATAAAAATTTCATATCTAAAGCTTTACAGCACAAGAGAGATATTGTACCTGCCTATTTTTCGGGCCGTAATTCCAATTTTTTCTACAACCTTTCCAATATCAGGAATTTTTTCGGAATCAAGGCCAATATCGAAATGCTCTATCTTGCTGATGAGATGTTTAAGCAAAAAGATAAGGAAATAAATCTCGTTTTCGGCACGAAAATCCCGTGGCAGACATTTGATCATTCGAAGACACCTGCCGAGTGGGCTGATTGGGTCAAATCAAGATGCTATGAGCTTGAATCATTTATCAGGGAAAAAACACCGATTCAAAAAATTGTCTAAATTGCATCCGAATTTTTTAAGAAAATATTCGGAAATTTAGAACACCAACATCAGTAAATGAAACCAATAACAGATCAGCTTCCTAAAGATCAGATAATTGCAGAATTAACAAAAGATAAGCTTCTTCGCAGGACCAATAACGGCAATAACGAAGTTTATATTTTTGATAATAATAATGCTCCTTCACTGATGCACGAGACAGGAAGGGTAAGAGAGATCACCTTCCGTCACGCAGGCGGAGGGACAGGCCAGGAAATTGACATTGACCATTTTGACACAGCCAGTGAGGATCCCCAGAGACAGCTCATAGTATGGGATCCGGATAACCTTGAAATCGTTGGAGGTTACCGGTTCTATTTTCCACCGAAGGGCTGCACAACATGTGATATCACCAAACTTGCCTCATCAGCCTATTTTAATTTCTCGGAGAAGTTCCTTTCAAAATATTACCCTCATCTTATGGAGCTTGGACGCTCTTTCGTTCATCCTGATTATCAATCACGGAACAAGGGGAGGAAGGGCCTGTTTGCTCTCGATAACCTGTGGGATGGATTAGGAGCGATAATTCTTGATAATCACCATCTTAAATATCTATTCGGTAAAGTGACCATGTACCCCCACTTCAATCAGAAGGCAAGGGATATGATCCTCTATTTCCTTAAAAGGCATTTTGATGATCCCGATAAACTGGTAACACCGATCGAACCTGCACAGATTGACATACATGAGGAAGAAATGCGGAAGCTCTTCAAAGGATGGAGGTACAAGGACAATTATAAGATCCTTTCAAGGGAGGTCAGAAACCTGAATGAGAATATTCCCCCTCTCATCAACGCATATATGGGTCTTTCGCCAACCATGCGGACATTTGGGACTTTTATAAATCATAAATTCGGCAATGTTGAAGAGACCGGCATAATGATAACCCTCAGGGATATTTATGTTGAAAAGATAAACCGGCACCTCTCCTCATACCAGAAGGACTTTGAGATCAGGTGGTTTTCACATGAGAGTCAATAAGCTCTTACATTCCTGCCTTCCACATAGTTGATAAATGACTGGTTTGCCACCTTATTACCGCCGGGAGTGGGATAATTTCCCGTAAAATACCAGTCGCCGGAGTGACCCGGACATGCTTCGTGAAGACCCTCTATAGATTGAAAAACTATCTCAACTTCCGCACCGATATCATCCGTTTTAAGCATTGAAGATATCTTTGCTGAGATCTCATCCGGACAGAATGGCTTATATATCTCCTTTACCAGATTCCTTACCTCCCCGACCGGTTTAAGCAGTTCGGCTTTTGCATCCTGGCAGATCCTGTCGATCAGATCTGATTTTCCGCTTTCAATCAGAAGCTCGACTGCAGCTCTGAAAGCAATGAAATCGCCGAGTTTTGCCATGTCGATGCCATAACAATCGGGATACCTTATTTGTGGTGAAGAGGATACAATAACTATTTTCTTCGGATCGAGCCTGTCAAGTATTTTGATTATACTCTTTTTCAGTGTTGTGCCTCTCACTATAGAGTCATCAATGATCACAAGATTGTCGATTCCTCTTCTGATCACTCCGTAGGTAATATCATAAATATGTCCGACCAAGTCATCACGGCTGTTGTCTTCTGTAATGAAAGTCCTCAGCTTAACGTCTTTAACAGCAATTTTTTCAACGCGTGCCCTCTGGCTGATTATTTTTTCAAGTTCTTCCCTTGAGAGAGTACTTCTTCTTTCAATAATTGCATCTATTTTGGATTTGTTGAGATAATCTTCAACACCTTTTACAAGTCCGTAAAAAGCACTCTCGGCGGTGTTCGGGATATATGAAAAGACACTATTCCCGATATCGTACTCCACTGCCTTCAGCACCCTCAGGGTCAGAAGTTCACCAAGTTTCTTTCTTTCCCTGTATATTGACTTATCTGTGCCTCTTGAAAAGTATATTCTCTCAAAAGAACATTTCTTTAATTCTGTCTCCTCCCTTATTTTCTCAATGGTGGTCTCTCCCGAAGCTCTTATTATTATAGCGCTTGCCGCAGGAAGCTCATGAACGTCATCGGTCCTTACATTAAAGATGGTCTGAATAACCGGTCGTTCAGATGCCACAACCACAACTTCCTCGTCAATGAAATAGAATGCAGGTCTTATTCCGGCAGGATCCCTCATTACAAAAGCATCACCATGGCCCACCATTCCGGCCATTGTATAACCTCCATCCCAGTTACGGCTGGCTTTTCTCAGAACAGTCGCCAGATCGAGATTCTTTTCAATGAGAGGTGTAATCTCTTTTTTGGAGTAACCCTGTTCCTTGAACATCCTGAAAACTCTTTCATTCTCTTCATCAAGACGGTGTCCGATATTTTCAAGGATTGTCACTGTATCGGAAAAATCGACGGGATTCTGGCCAAGGTCAATCAGACTTTTAAAGACTTCTCCAACATTTGTGAGGTTGAAGTTCCCGGCTATAACAAGGTTTCTTGATCTCCAGTTATTTTCGCGGCTGACAGGGTGAACATAATCGATATTATAATTTCCATAGGTGCCGTATCGCAGGTGCCCCAGATAGACATCACATGCAAAGGGAACATTTGCTTTAATGAATTCAGTACTTTTAAATTCCGATTGGTTTGACCTGAAAACCTTATCGATATCTTCATGAATAAGTCCGAAAATTTCCTGTATGGAGTCTGCCCTGTTTGACCTCTGCCTGAAAATATACCTGTTACCCGGTTCAACAAATAACTTGATCCCTGCAATGCCCGCTCCATCCTGTCCCCTGTTATGCTGCTTTTCCATCATCAGGTACATCTTCTGCAAACCATAGTCCCAGCTGCCATATTTCTCGACATAATGCTCCAGCGGCTTTCTCAATCTTAACATTGCAATGCCGCATTCATGTTTAATCATGTCACTCATAATTATTTCTTATTCAGGTCGGGGAAATTGATTATATCAGGAACCATATAAGCATCAGGGAATTCCCTGCGTATCATTAACAGATAACGTATTGCCTCATTTTTTGTTCTGAAATCCCCCACTCTCACTTTATAGTAACCTGGTTCAGCAAATGAGGCATATGATACGATGTCCGGAAATCTGCTCATAAAAAGCTGTCTGACTTTGCCCGATTCCTCGCGGGCATTTCTGGTGTTTCTGCTGTAGATCTGTATCCTGAAGCCATCCAGCCCCTTTAATTTTTGATTATAAAGGATATATCTGTACATCAAGCTGTCGATACCCTGATCTTGATTGATCGTAAGACGGCCGGTCCTGAAATTCTGATCACTCCTGCGAAAGAGATCGGCTGTATTAATAAAATACTGAGCTCTGCAAAAACCTGTTGAAAGCGAAAGAGTAAAGAGAAGTAGAAAGATTTTTCTGATCATGCTGTAAAAATAGCATTAAAAGGTATCACTATTGAAAAAAATAAATCTCAAAAATCCCTATTCAAGTTCCGCTGCAAGTTCATCAGTAATCTCGAGGTTGTGATATACATTCTGGATATCATCGTCATCTTCGAGTGATTCAACAAAACGCAAAACTTTTTTTGAAGATTCAAGATCAAGAGTTTTTGTTGTGTTCGGAATCCTTTTTAATCCTGCCTCTTCAGGTTCAATGCCAAGTTCATTCAGCATCTTGTTGACACTGCCGAAATCTTCCCTGGCACATGTTATTGTTATCGTTTCTCCGTCAACTTCAAAGTCCTGTGCGCCGGCATCAATCAACTCAAGTTCAAGGTCTTCCGAAGAAAATCCTTCATTTTTTACAGTAAATATGCCTTTTCTGTCAAAAAGTGAGCTTAGCGAGCCGTTTGTTCCGAGCTTGCCTCCATGCTTATTGAAGAGCGACCGGACAGTGGCAACCGTACGATTGTTATTATCGGTAAGACATTCAGCAAAAATAGCAATACCGCCGGGGGCATACCCTTCAAATGATGTTTCAACGTAACTATAAGCATCAGCACCGACAGCTTTTTTTATGGCCCTTTCAATATTGTCTTTAGGCATATTAGCCCCTTTGGCGTTCTGTACTGCAAGCCGGAGACCGGCATTCGTTTCAGGATCTCCTCCTCCCTCTCTGGCTGCAATCATTATCTCCTTTATGATCTTTGTAAAGATCTTTCCTCTTTTGGCATCATTGGCGCCTTTCTTCCTCTTGATTGTTGACCATTTACTATGACCTGACATATAGTTAAAGCTTATTTTATGTTACAAAATTAAATATTTCTTCAATACATCACTCATAGTTTATACTTTTGTAAGTCGAATGCGGGGCGACAGGCGACAGGCGCCTGTCGCCATTATTTAATTCGCATTAAACCATATGTCAAGAAAAGCATATATCGAAACCTACGGCTGTCAGATGAATGTTGCTGACAGTGAAGTTGTTGCCTCAATACTTTCAGGAGAGAATTTTGAATTGTCGCAAAACATAAATGAAGCTGATCTGATATTGATAAACACCTGTTCGATACGCGAGAATGCAGAACAGCGTATCTGGGGCCGGCTTAAGGCAATCGCCCACCTGAAAAAGAAAAGAAGAGGTTTGATTGTGGGATTGATAGGTTGCATGGCTGAACGACTTAAGGAGAAAGTTATTGAAAAAGAACAGATTGTGGATATGGTAATTGGTCCTGATTCATACCGGGAGTTGCCTCTCCTCATTTCTGAAGCTGAGGCCGGTCATAAAGCGGTAAATGTGCTTCTGTCACGGGAGGAGACCTACGCTGATATATCACCGGTAAGGATGGACCGGAAC
>DATKXL010000088.1:0-3746 GCA_035529055.1 Bacteroidales bacterium | reverse complement strand
TGTGCTGCCTGCATTCTTACTCCAAAAATGGTGTCTGTCGGGCAACATGAAATGATCCGCCTGTTAACCAGGTCTAAAGTGGTTGCTGTTTCAGGGAAGCCGGGATCATACAGGGTGAAAATCAGGCAAAGTGCCGGATATGTTGATATAAAATCATGTATTGCCTGCAATCAGTGCGCTGAAGTGTGCCCGGTTAAGGTGAAAAGTGAATTCGATGCAGGAATATCCCTTCGGAAAGCAATTTATATCCCCTTCCCGCAGGCTGTTCCAAATGCATACCTGGTGGATGAAAAAAGTTGCACATATATCCTTTCTGAAGGTAAGAAATGTGGTGTATGCATGAAAAAATGCCCCAAGGAGTGTATAAATCTGAACGAAACTGATCATACAATTGATATCGAAGTGGGGAATATAATCCTGGCTACAGGTTATGAACTCCTGGATGTCAGCAAAATAGAACAGTACGGATATGGCGTCTTCCCAAATGTGCTGACATCTCTTGAATTTGAGCGTCTTACCAACGCATCGGGAACTACCGATGGCCGGATTGTTACTAAAACAAAACGATTTAATAAAAAAACAGAGAGGGAAGAATGGATTTTTTCACCCGAGGGAGTCCCGCCAGCAAGTGTAGCTCTTATACATTGTGTCGGATCGAGAAATAAGAAATATAATCCTTACTGTTCCCGTGTCTGTTGCATGTATTCTCTGAAATTCGCCCACCTTATCAAAGAAAAAGTCCCCAATGTTGCCGTTTATGAATTTTATATAGATATGAGAGCATTCGGCAAAGGTTATGAAGAGTTTGCTGAAAGGATAGAACAGGAAGGGACATTTGTTGTCCGCGGACGTTCAGCTTCCGTTGCAATGGATAACGGACAAATGGTAGTGCGTGGAGAAGATATCTTCAATGACAGACTGGTTGAGTTTAAAGTTGATATGGTTGTACTGGCAGTTGGCCTTATACCGTCACAGGGTACAGAAGAGCTAAGCAGGATATTGGGAGTTCAAAGAGATAACGATGGCTGGTTTTCGGAGCTGGATTACAATGGAAGGCCGACCGATACAGACAAAGGTGGTATTTATGTGGCAGGAATGTGTCAGGCTCCAAAAGACATACCTGATACGGTGGCACAGGCATCAGCAGTGGCCGCAGGGGTTTTAGGCAGTCTGACCAGCGGGAAAGGAATCGGGCACATGAGCAGCCTTTCCCTCAGCGAAATTGAAGCAAGGGCTAAAACAATTCATACAATCTAAGGAGGTCATTATGGCAATCAGAGTTGATCCGATGTTTATTGATGTTCTGGACCGTTTTGGTGCCGAAGATGTACAATTATGTTATCAATGCGGTGATTGTTCAACAGTCTGTCCCCATGCGGATGAAGTATATAAATTCCCGCGGAAATCGATGCGCTTACTGCAGATGGGACTGTCCCGGAAAATCGAAACCACACTTGAACCGTGGCTCTGTTATTACTGCGGTCAATGCTCAACGCAATGCCCAAGGGAAGCTGATCCCGGGGAAACAATGATGAGCCTGCGCCGGTGGCTTATCTCCCGTTATGATTTTACAGGAATCGCCAGACAGTTTTTTAAATCGAGGCTCATAGAAGTCCTCGCCGTTCTGATTATTGCTTTACTGACAGGAATACTCCTGGTGTATTATGGGTTTTCCGGTGGGAGCATTCATACTTATGATGGAGAGGGGGCATTCTTACCCAGTCCTTTTATTAACAAATTCAACCTGACAGTTGGAGCAATATTGGCAGTTTTTCTTGTTATCAATGCCATCCGTATGTGGTATCTGGTAATGGTTAAAGGAACACTATTCGCCGTACCCTGGTGGCTTTATTTAAAGAAATTATACCAGCTTCCATGGCATTTCTTCACTCAGAAACGCTATTCGGAATGTGAAAGAAAACGTGAACATCCTTTTTTTATGCCCTGGTTCATCCATCTGGGTCTTATGCTGGGATATGTCACCATGCTGGTACTGGTTATGGTTTTTATTGAACAGTTACAATCAGGGCCTGAAATTCAATGGTCGGTACATATTTTTGGATATCTTGCAACTATCGGATTGGCTGCCGGTACCATTTATTTTATCCGGAATCGCATGAAGAAAAATTATGTGCAGTATAAAAAATCCCATGGCACCGACTGGGTTTTTGTGATTTTATTGTTTTTTATCGTTCTAACAGGAATCGCCCAGCATGTTTTTCATCGCACAGGTCTGATTGAATTGGCAAATATCATCTATGTCATCCATTTAATGTGTGTCGTACCCTGGTTACTCAGGATGCCTTTCAGCAAATGGGCACACCTTATGTATCGTCCCCTGGCTATGTATTTTGCAGCTATCCGCAGAGACGCTTTAGCCCTGCAGGAAGTAGTTTTAGATTCTTATCCGGTCTTTATAAAGTGACAAAAGAAGTCCATGAAAAATTGCAGAATAGGCGTGTACATTTGCATGTGCGGAACAAATATCGCTAAAATAGTTGACGTAGAAGCTGTTGCCAGTTTCGTATCTGGTCTTCCTATTGTTGTTCTTGCCAGAACCTATAAATATATGTGTTCCAATCCGGGGCAGGAGATGATAATCCAGGATATCAAAGAGAATCAGCTTAACAGGGTTGTTGTAGCTTCATGCAGTCCTAATATGCATGAACGTACGTTCCGTAATGCCCTGAGATCTGCCGGTCTTAATCAGTATTTATTTGAAATGGCTAATATACGTGAACAATGCAGCTGGGTGCATAAAGACCCTATTGAGGCAACCGAAAAAGCCAAGGCCCTTGTTTACGCAGCCATCTGCCGTGTTGAGCTACATGAGTCATTGGAAAGCATGTCGGTTGACATGTGTCCTAATGTACTTGTCATCGGTGGAGGTATTGCAGGGATGACTGCGGCCCTGGAACTGGCAGATGCCGGTAATTCTGTCCATCTTGTTGAAAAAGATAACCATCTCGGAGGCAACCTCACACGTGTCGATCTTACAGCACCATACTTCTATTCTGCCCGTGATCTGCTTACGGAACGGATAACGCGTATCGCGGACAATAAAAAAGTTAATGTCTACCTTGAATCAAAAGTGACAGAATTGACCGGATTCATAGGAAATTTCAAAGCAACCATTCAATCGCTTGACGAGAATCCGGCTAAGGGGAATAAACCGGTTGAAGTGGAGATTGGAAATGTGGTGGTATCCACAGGATATAAAGAATTCGATGCGTCACGCATTGTTCACTATGGATACGGTAAATTACCAAATGTCATTACCTCTTTCGAATTGGAGAAGATGATACGTGCCGGACGTATTGAGATGAAGGATGGCAAAATACCCAGATATGTCGCAATTATTCACTGTGTCGGGAGCCGGAGCCACGAATTCCACACCTATTGCTCAAGTGTCTGCTGCATGACCGCATTAAAATATGCTCATGAGATCAAATCTGCAAATCCGGAATGTTATATCTCAGATATCTTTATTGATATGCTTGCTTTTGGAAAGGGGCATGAGGATTTTTATCGCCGGTCATCAGAAGCCAAGACCTTATTCCTGATGTATGAAAAAGGTGACAGACCGATAATTCACAAGGCATCGACGAAAGATGATTGTGAAATGCTTATTGAAGTCAATGAAAAGCTTTCTGGGGAGCTTATTGAAATCCCGGCTGATCTGGTTATCCTTATGGTTGGAATGGAAGCCCGTGAAGATTCGCACGAAATAGCCCGCATTGTCAATA
>DATKXL010000087.1:0-3865 GCA_035529055.1 Bacteroidales bacterium | reverse complement strand
GGCATCAGGGCTCTCAATTCCCTTTGCTTTCAGAAACGCGATTGTTTCGTTTATTTTTTCTAACATAATCGTATATCAGTTTGTCAAAAATATTCTTCTCTTTTCTCAAAAAATCAATTTCGACCGGAAAATAGTATAATGTTCGTTTCAGGGGATCTGCAATATTGGCAAATTCCACCAGCCTGATACTATCCTTCTCTGTCGTAAAAACATATTTCAAAGGTGATCGGAGGGTACTGAATGCATCCCGGATCTTATTAATGTCTTTTTCAGTAAAACAGTGATGGTCAGAAAAATCCAGATGAAATATTTCTTCCGAATATTGGTGGAGATATTCTTTCAACGGGGAGGGGTTTGCAATCCCGGTTACAAGGACTATCCCGCAAATGTCAGGTTTTAAATCCGCAAGAGTAAGTATCGCGGAGCTATTTTCAGAAAAGACCGGCAGGGGATCTTTATACGTTACAGAAGTAAAAAAGAGACTCTGCCAGGGCGCTTTTTTTATCTCTTTAATGATCAGTCTCTGTATGATGGGTGAAATTTTGTCGGGGGATTTCGTAATGATTATTACATCGGCTCTGTTGATATTTTTTTTACTCTCCCTAAGGCTTCCGTATGGCATCAGATGATCGCTCACCACAGGGTTGTAATAATCGGAAAGCAGAATTGATAATCCTGGTTTTATGCTTCTGTGCTGAAACCCGTCATCAAGTATAATTACCTCAATATCCGGGTGTTCTTTCAAAATGGTTTTTACACCGTGCACACGGTTACTGTCAACAACAACAAGAATATCCCTGAACTTCCGGAATATCTGCAAAGGCTCATCACCGATATCTTTTACTGAGGAATCACCGGAAGCAGTCTGAAAACCTCTTGATGATCTTTTATACCCCCTGCTCAGAACTGCAACTTTGAAATCAGTTTTCAGCAGATGAACAAGGTATTCTGTATGCGGGGTTTTACCTGTACCACCTACAGTAATATTTCCCACGCATATTATTGGGATGCTGAATTCATGTGACTGGAGGATACCTGAATTGAAAAGAAAATTCCGGATATCAGTAATAAGTCCGTACAGCAGAGAAAACGGATATAAAAAAAGATTTCTTCCGGTGCCCATAAATTAATGGATCTCAATAAAATAAGGTAATCGTGCCTGAATGCCTGAAAGATTTTTTAGCTCCAGCAATTCATTATAGAATCTGACAGATTCACCCAGTTCGTTTTTCAGGATCCTCATTTTTATATCTCCGCTCAGCTGGGTGAGAATCCGGGTATAAGGATCCACGGCTACAGGCAATTCTCTAAGTGAGTAAGTATCAATTTTTGCGAGCCTGGCAGCTGCCTCTATTGATGCTTTAAGTCCTCCCATTTCATCAACCAGTCCGATTTTTCTTGCATCGGAGCCGCTCCACACTCTTCCCTGGGCGATACTGTCCACTGTAGTTTTGCTCATTTTTCTGCCCGATGCAACCTTATCGACGAAATCGGTATAGACCTGGTCAATACTGATCTGCATGACCTCTTTCTCATAAACGCTCATGGGTCGGTAAACAGAAGGAAAATCGGAATACCTGTTTGTATTGACTGTTTCGGTTGCTATACCAAGCTTCTTGTTCAGAAGGTTGCCTGCATTGGGAATAATACCGAAGACTCCGATTGATCCTGATATGCTAACTGGATTTGCATAGATTTTTGTTCCGGGTGCTGAGATAAAATACCCGCCTGAAGCTGCATAATTCCCCATTGAGATCACGACAGGTTTTACCCTGGCGGCAAGCTCAACCTCTCTCCATATAATGTCTGATGCAACAGCATTGCCTCCCGGTGAGTTAACTCTAAGTACAATTGCCTTTACCGTGCTGTCGAGCCTCTCCTTTCTTATCAGTTCACGATAAGAATTGCCTCCTATGTTATATTCATTTCCTTTACCCATCACAATTGTACCCGATGCGTAAATAACAGCTATTTTGTTCTTTGATGATACCGTTTTATCGGTTTCGGGCACCCTGGTGTATTTTCCCATTGGTATCAGATTAATCTTATCATCTGTTGTCAAGCCTGATAATATCTTAAGTGTATCTATCAGTGCATCGCGGTATAATAGTCCGTCCACGAGGTTATTCTCAAGAGCGCCGGTTGATACATTTGCCGCCAGATTATCAGCCAGAAGATTAAGTCTGTCAACAGGTATGCCCCGCGATTTTGAGATGTTTTCAATAACATGTGACCAGATTGAACCGACATATTGTTTTATCTGTTCCTTGTTCTCTTCGCTGAGTTTATTAAGAATATATGGTTCTACCGCACCTTTAAATTTTCCATGACGTGTCACCTGAAGCTCAACACCAATCTTTTCAAGGGCATCTTTATAGAACATGACCTCGCTGCTGAGCCCTTTAAAATCGAGCAACGACCCCGGATTTAAATATATTTTATCAGCAGCAGTCGACAAATAGTAGCCCGCCTGAAGCATTACATAATCAGACCAGGCAATAACAAACTTGCCGCTGGTTCTGAACTTTTCAAGGGCTTCTCTTATCTCTTCAGTTGTTGCCCAGCCTGAAGGAAGCAATCCGCTCTCTATCAGGATCCCCTTAATCTTCTTATCCTTTGATGCTTTTTCAATATTTCTGAGAATATCGTTTAATCCCGGAGTCTGGGTAAGAGTCATATTAATCAGATCAAATCCGGCGAAAGGATTGGGATCACTTTTATCGGGAATCGGGATACCTGCTTTAAGCACCAGGATTGAATTATCGCTGATCGAGACTGGCTTATCACCTGCAGCAACTATTGCACTGAGACTTGCCAGCATTATGATGAAAAAAAGGATTGAAATAATGATAATGCCGGTAATTGTGGCAAGAGTGTATGTCAGGAAGTTTTTCATATGTTTAAATGTTATAATAAAATGAGGGTTAAAGATATAAAAAAACAAAATGAACCTGTAATGATATACAGGTATTTAATACTTTTGATATAAGATTTGAATCATAATGAAATCAACATTTCTTGGTCTCGGGACAAATCTGGGAAACAGGGAAGGCAATCTTAAAGAAGCGCTTCATAAGATTGAAGAAACAATAGGTCGTATAGTGGCTTACTCGTCTGTTTATGAAACTGAGCCGTCGGGATTTGAAAGTGAAAATGAGTTTCTCAATATGGTGGTGCATGTTGAGACTGATCTGAAGCCATCCGGGTTGCTGGGAAGGATCCTGATGATTGAAGCAAATCTTGGCAGGCTGAGAGATGCGAAGAAATACTCCTCAAGAACTATTGATATTGATATCCTTCTGTATGATAAAAAGATAATGAGCAAGGTGAGCCTTATAATACCGCACCCTCTGTTGCATGAAAGGAGGTTTGTTCTTGTTCCGCTTTGTGAAATTGCACCGGAGGGGATCCACCCTGTACTTAAAAAAACATTTACGAGCTTACTGAAAGACTGCAATGACAGGAGCAATGTAAGAAAGTACAAAAAAAGTACACATTAATTCTATTGTCAAACCACCTTTGTTTTTCCCCCGGAGGGGGCAATAAAATCCATAACAGATCTACAGAGTTTTCTCCCCCTTGGGGGAGAACCAGCGAAGCTGGAGAGGGGGTAAAATCAGCTATAGAAGACCGTTATCCGCGAAGCTGTAGTAATCTTTTTCAGATATTATAAGATGGTCGAGTAGCTGGATATCCATTAAGTTGCCTGCCTCCCTGATTTTCTGTGTTATTTTAGTGTCAGATTCACTTGGATTGAGATTACCGGATGGATGATTATGGCAAACAATTATTCCCGACGCAAGGTATTCGATTGCTTTCTTCATCACCATTCTTACATCCGTAACAGTTCCGCTGATACCTCCCT
>DATKXL010000086.1:0-35067 GCA_035529055.1 Bacteroidales bacterium | reverse complement strand
CTTAACTCAAGCAGGTATCCTCAATTCACCTATTCTATTTCAACCTCAACTCGCTGAGAATCGATTATTCTACTTTGACATTTACTGCGTTCAATCCTTTTTGACCTTCCTCTACATCATAGCTTACTTTATCTCCTTCAGTTATCTTATCTATTAATCCACTTTGATGCACAAATACATCTTTACTACCATCATCAGGGGCGATGAACCCAAACCCTTTAAAATCATTGAAAAATTTTACTGTTCCGTGACTCATGATTAATAATTTAAATTTATACAAAACACAAAGCTAGTATTATATCTTTTCATCTGATTGTTTTATGCGGCATTAATTTTATTATTGTGCATAACTAATAAGTGTTTTATACACAGTCTTATAACAGCTTACCCATTAAAGTTACAACTTACCCTGTTATCAAAATTAAACCTTATTTCTCCCTGAAGCAAAAAAACTTGTTTCAAGTAGAGAGACTGTTTAAATTCGGATATAAATATTTGGGGGATAAAAGAAATACAGCGATAATTTTACCTTCAGAAAATAGTTTTGGCGGCCTTAATTAAAATAGAATAGATTTCTGTTCCCTCTTTCATACTTTTGCAAGGAGATTTAATGAGAAAATTTCACATATTTATTTGCTGCAAAGATATACTAAAGGAGGGGGGTTGAAAGGATGAATAGTGTGTAATCAGGTGTGTAAAATAAAAATCCCGATGTATCTTATTCATTTACAACGGGGTTTTTAAATAAAGGCGGAGAAAGAGAGGGCCGACCGCTAAGAAATTGCCCGGTGGGCAATTTCAGGGAGGAGCCAGGCTGCAGGGGAGGAAACCCCCGGTTCGGGGATTACCTCCTCATTTCATTCGTCGGTGATCCCTCGCGGGGGATCTACAAAGCTATCTGATCGAACCTTACAGGTTTTTTTATTTTTATCAAATCCCTTGCAATAGCAAGCTTTGCTCGGGCTTTATAAAAACAAAAAATCCCGCTGTCGCGGGATTTGATCAGATAGCTTTGGCGGAGAAAGAGGGATTCGAACCCCCGGTCCCGTGGATACAGGACAACGGTTTTCAAGACCGCCGCATTCAACCGCTCTGCCATTTCTCCTATTATGTCAATCAACTTCAAGACCACCGCATTCGATCGCGGCGTCTATCCCGCTAAGCTTCAGCGTAGCAGGACTATTTCTCCATTTCTCCGTCGCAAAGATAATATTTTTTTGGTCTTACGGGATTTTCCATAACAAATTAGGTAAGTGGCACTAAATCAATCGATTAAAAATTTTATTAACAGTTAATGAACAAAATGCTTCGAAAAAAGTTTCCGGATTAAGAATTAGTGGGCGATTGCGACTATTTTTGCCGAAACCTGATTTTTCGCAGAAAATATTGCTTTTTTGACCTAAAAGTGGCACTATTTGTGCAAAAACGACAAAATAAATTTGCATGTGACTTAAAATAAAATATATTTGTATTCAATTAGAACCATTGGTGTAACCTTTAAAACTATCAACATGACAAAAAAAGAATTAGTTAATGCCATTGCTGCTGATGCAAGTCTTTCAATCAAAGATGCCGGAAAAGCTTTAAACTCATTTGTGGGTGCTTTCGGGAAAGCAATGAAAAAAGGTCAAAGGATCCAGCTCCCGGGCATGGGTACCTTTAATGTAACCAAAAGAAGTGCCAGAGTTGTTCGTAATCCACGTACAGGTGCAAAACTGAACGTTCCTGCTAAAAAAGTTGTTAAATTCAAACCAGCTCCTGCACTTAACAAAGGTCTTTAATCTTAGCTGATTGAGATTGCAGAGGGGTGTTTTTACACCCCTCTTTTTTATGCCTGCCAGAACAAATAAGCACTTTGTTTGTTACTGAATGTAACATCGAAAGAAGTTTTTACTTATGAAACCCACATGTTATGCTAACACAAACACTCACAATTATAACTTTATCAACATGTGCGGTTCCATCACACCATTAAAATCAAAATTATATTATGATGAAATTTTAACTTAATTCGAATTATAATCTTGCATTCTATTTTTTTTACTATTTTTGATATTATAATCCCGGACCAAATCCGAAGATGATGAATTGTATTATTGTTGATGATGACAAGTTAAGCTGCAAATTGCTGGAAGGTTATGTCAATAAATATACCTCCCTCAACCTGGTTGGTACTTTTAATGATGCTGTCTCTGCCAGAAATGAAATGGTCTCTCGTAAAGACATAGATCTTGTCATTCTCGATATCCTTATGCCGGAAATGGACGGTTTCGACTTTATTGGCAGCCTTGACCATCCGCCTAATATAATATTAGTATCAGGTGCAGAAGAATTCGCTTTGAAAGCTTTTGACTTCAATGTTGTAGATTATTTGCTTAAACCGATCTCATATTCAAGATTCTGCAAAGCAATTGACAAAACCATAAAATATTTCTCCTCTCCTTCAAGGGAGATTAGCAGCTCAGGCGATGAGGAAATATTCATCAAAAAGGGATCATCGCTTGTCAAGCTGAAAATCAAAGAGATTGTTTTCGTCGAAGCTCTTGAGAACTATGTGACTCTCAATACAAACAGCGACAAGTTTACCATTCATTTTACCATGAAGGCTATTGAAAGCCAGCTGCCGTCAGCTGTTTTCATAAGAGTGCACAGATCATTTATAATTAATAAGAGCATGATCCAGTCAATCAAAGAGAATTCACTGGATATTATTGTCGGACATACAGTAAAAAACATACCCGTCGGTAAATCATTCAGGGATTCACTTCTGAACGACATCAACGTAATGGCCAGGTAATATTTTACTTTTTTCATGCTTACCAACCGCCAACTTTTCCTGCAACATCTGGGACAAACATCTGATTCACCATTGATGCTTGAAATTGAAAGAGCCGAAGGTGTTTTTATGTATAGTCCCACCGGTGAAAAATACCTTGATCTTGTATCAGGTGTATCGGTAAGCAATACCGGTCACTGTCATCCCAGAGTAGTTGAGGCTGTTAAAAAACAGGTTGACCTTTATATGCACCTGATGGTTTATGGTGAAATAATCCAGAATCCGCAGGTAAGATATGCCGAACGTCTCACAGGGATCCTGCCCGAAGAACTTGATACATGCTTTTTTGTGAATTCTGGCAGCGAAGCTGTTGAGGGCGCCTTAAAACTGGCAAAAAGGTTTACAGGCCGAAGCCGCATCATTTCATTTAAGAATTCGTATCATGGCAGCACTCACGGCGCTCTGAGCATCCAGGGAGGCGAGCGGTTAAAGAATCCTTTCCGGCCCCTGCTGCCCGACACCTTGCAGATTGATTTTAACGATGAGGACGCAATTGAAGCGATCGATACTAAAACAGCCTGTGTGGTTGTTGAACCCATCCAGGCTGAAGCGGGAGTAATATGCCCCGGGAATGACTTCCTGAAGAAACTCAGGCAGAGGTGCACGGAAACAGGCACTCTGCTTATATTTGATGAGATACAGACAGGATTTGGCAGGACAGGTTATATGTTTGCCATGAAAAGATATAATCTTGTACCTGATATACTGGTACTTGCCAAAGCTCTTGGCGGGGGAATGCCGCTTGGCGCATTCATTTCATCAAACAGAATAATGTCGGTACTTATGACAAATCCTCCGCTTGGACATATCACCACATTCGGTGGCCATCCGGTATGCTGTGCTGCCGGCCTTGCCTCGCTAAATGTCATTATTGAGGAGAATCTTGTGGTTACGTGTAACGAAAAATCAGCTTTGTTCAGGCAGGAACTAAAGCACCCTCTCATATCCGGGATAAGGGGTGAAGGCCTTCTCCTTGCTGTTCAGCTTGTTGAGCCTGAGTATGTCCGATATGTTATTGCAAACAGCCACAAATATGGCATAATACTTGATTATTTTCTCTTCTGCAACAATGCTTTCAGAATTGCTCCCCCGCTTGTAATAAAGGAAGAAGAAATTTTATGGGCCTGCGCACAACTGAATAAGCTCCTCGATGATGCATTCAATAACATAAGGAAAAAATGAGACGGTTTCTTGTTGTCATTACTATTGTAATATTCTGTAATGCATTGATTATCAATGGACAGACAGGTACATCAAATGCCTCATTGATTCTTGAGAAACTATATGGCGGACTTATAGCTGCCAAAGATGACCAGGAAAGTCTGAAAATAAACGACTCCGTCAGGCTGATCATCGAGAGCTATGTTCTTTCTGATACCGTGTTCAATCACCGATTTAACAATCTGCGCTATCTGGGACAAATTACTTCTCCCGACTCGCTTATGAAAATCATCACATGGAATTTAATACTCCGTGAGAGTCCAAACAGGTATTACTGCTATTTCGTCCGGAAATCAGATACTGGCAGAGAGAACACTATTTACAGGCTGGCCGGTGTTTACCGGGAGGAACCGGTAAACACTGACACAACCTATTCGGAATCAGATTGGTATGGGGCTCTTTATTATGACCTGAGGAGTTGCAGGTATGGTGGCGATCATTATTGGATACTGCTCGGAATTGACTATGGTAATCAGTTAATTACCAGGAAGATAATAGATGTAATGAATTTCACGCCGGAAGGTAAAATTGTTTTTGGCAAAAGATGGTTCACACAGGGTGATGAAATGAAACAGCGCGTGGTGCTCGAATATGCCTTCGAAGCAGTTGTCACCTTAAGATTCTTAAGCGACACATCTATAGTTTTTGATCATCTGGTTCCTATTGCTCCTCAATACATAAATAACCGCCAGTACTACGGCCCTGACTATTCGTACGATGCATATATTTTTGATAAAGGTGTGTGGCGGCTGGTTACCAATATCGACGTCAGAAACAAGGAATAGTCAATGTGACTATTTGTCAGTCGAAAATCTACGGCATACCTTTTGAAAGTCAGGGTCGAAATCATTGTTAAACTATAATACTGACCGATATGCAAACCGGAAGAATTGGAGTAACCACCGAGAACATTTTTCCTATTATCAAAAAATTCCTCTATTCTGATCATGAGATCTTTCTGCGCGAACTTATCTCGAATGCTGTAGATGCCACCCAGAAGCTGAAAACAATGTCTTCTGTGGGAGATTACAAGGGCGATCCCGGCGACCTGAACATCCGTGTCTTTGTCGATAAGAAGAAGAAGACCATTAAGGTGTCCGACCGGGGTATCGGAATGACCACCGAAGAGCTCGACAAATATCTTAATCAGATCGCTTTTTCGAGCGCAAACGACTTCCTCGACAAATATAAAAATGAGACAAATACCCTTATCGGACATTTCGGTCTGGGCTTTTATTCATCTTTCATGGTATCGGACAAAGTTGAGGTCATTACGAAATCATGGCAGGATGAAGCTACGGCTGTCAAATGGACCTGTGATGGCAGTCCCGAGTTTTCAATTGAGGAGGTCACCAAAGATGGGAGGGGAACAGATGTAATACTTCATCTCGATAAGGACTCGAAGGAATTCCTTGAGGAGGATAAAATTGAGCAACTGCTTAAAAAGTATTGCAAGTTTCTCCCCATTGAAATAACCTTCGGACAGGAGAAGGAGTGGAAGGATGGCAAATATGTTGAAACAGGTAAAGATAAGATCATAAATAATACCAGGCCTGCATGGACACTTAAACCTGCCGACCTGAAAGATGAGGATTACCTTAAGTTCTACAGAGAGCTATATCCCATTGGTGATGAGCCGTTATTCAATATTCATCTCAATGTTGATTACCCTTTTAAACTGACAGGAATTCTTTATTTCCCCAAGATCAAAAGCAATATTGAAATACAGAAGAATAAGATCCAGTTATACTGCAACCAGGTTTTTGTCACAGATTCCGTCGAAGGCATAGTCCCCGAGTTTCTTACTTTACTGCATGGAGTCCTCGATTCTCCCGATATTCCGCTTAATGTTTCAAGGAGCTACCTGCAGAGCGATTCAAACGTAAAGAAGATATCTGCTCATATCACAAAAAAGGTTGCCGACAGGCTGAACGAAATATTTAAAAACAACCGCGGGGAGTTTGAGAAAAAGTGGGATAACCTGAAACTGTTCATAGAATACGGGATGATCACCGAGGAGAAATTTTATGAAAAGGCTTCGAAGTTTGCACTTTTCAAAAACACGGATGATAAGTATTTCACTTATGAGGAATATGAGAAGTTAATTAAAGAGAATCAGACCGACAGGAACAAAACACTTGTATATCTCTATTCTACAAATAAGACTGATCAGTACACCTACATTGAGAAGGCAAAAAACAAGGGTTATGATGTCCTTTTACTTGACGGTCAGCTTGATGTTCACCTCATCAATCATGTAGAGACAAAATTCAAGGATGCAAGGTTTGTGAGAGTTGATTCGGACGTTGTTGACAAGCTCATTCAGAAGAAAGAGGCAGAGGAATCGAAGCTTACCAGGGAACAGCAGGAGGATCTGAAGAGTGTTTTCAATGTTAAAACAAAGTCAAAAGAGGTATATAATGTTGTCTTTGAAACACTTGATGAAAATGAAGCTCCTGTGATGATCACTCAGTCGGAGTATATGCGCAGGATGAAAGAGATGTCGCAGCTTGGCGGTGGAATGAATTTCTACGGTGAGCTGCCCGACAGTTTCAACCTTGTCGTTAATCACAACCATATTCTGATTCAGAAGATATATGATGATCTGCAGGTAGCTGAGGGAACAAAGCTGACCGAAAACAATAAGGAAAGGAACAGGCTGAAGGAGGAGATCTCTTTCATGGAGAAGGAGCATAAGAAGAAAAAAGAAGAGGAGATAAGCCAGTTTGAGAAAGATGATCTTGAAAAGTCACGGAAAGAGCTTGAAACCGTCGAGAATAGCAGAAAAGACTTACTGGAGTCGTATGGTTCGGGCAACAAACTGATCAAGCAGCTGATAGACCTGGCATTGCTCTCAAATAATATGCTGAGGGGAGAGGATCTCAGCGTATTTGTGAAGAGAAGCGTGGAGTTGCTGTAGTCAGATCATTCTTGCTACTTCACTCTTTACGTACTCGATTGCAGCACGTGTGGGTTCTGATTCGAGCTCCATCACTCTGTTAAGAAGCTGTTTGCTCAATTCAATTCCCGGACCGTTTCCCGGAATTTTCTCAGCTTCACTATTGATCATCTTGATCAAGTTCGAGCGCGCATTTCGAACCACTTCCCATGCCTGCGGACTCATATATATCTGCTGCGAGAGGTTATGCTCAAACTCGCTCCGGATAGTTGTAAGCAGGGTGGAATGAAGCTGTGAGGCACTCATGTTCGAAGTGCTCACCCTTACCAGTAATGACTCGAGTGAGATCCTTTCAAGAAAAAGGATTATCCTTTCATAAGCCTGCAGTTTTATGGGGATGACAGTCCGGCTGTTCTGAATTATCAGCTCCTGTCTTCTTTTATCCTGATCATTTTTGATCATATTCCTCAGAACCAGCCATGCAGTAAAAAATACAACGAGGGCAGGGATCGTTATTTTTAGAATATCAGCAAAGATTTCCATAGGTTTCAATTATAATAATACAAACTTAAGTTTTTTCATTTTTACTTCCTACATTTGATTCCGGCCTTTGAATATTTTTCACCCTATTTTTATTTGTATGGAATATTTATCTGACCGAATTAAAACCTTATCAGTATCGCAGACTCTTGCTATGGCACAGAAGAGCAGGGAGCTGAAAGCCAAAGGGCTTGATATAATAAGCCTCAGTCTTGGAGAGCCTGATTTCAATACTCCCGATTATATCAAGGAAGCGGCCAAAAAAGCCATTGATGACAATTACTCCAAATATCCGCCTGTTGCGGGATATGATGATCTGAGGATTGCCATCTCCAAAAAGTTCAAAGAGGAGAACGGGCTTAACTACTCGCCTGATCAGGTCATCGTCTCGGCAGGAGGGAAGCACTCTCTTATAAATGTCATCCTTTCCATTATAAACCCCGGCGATGAGGTAATCCTTCTTGCTCCCTACTGGGTAAGTTACCGGGATCAGGTCCTTCTGGCAGGGGGCACTCCTGTGGTCGTGGAAGCTCTGATAGAAAATGATTTCAAGATAAGACCTGAACAGCTTGATGCTGCAATAACGAATAAGACCAGACTGATCATTTTCAACTCTCCCTCAAATCCAACAGGAATGGTCTATAGTGAAGGAGAAATGGAGCGAATTGCAAGGATAGTCGAAAAACATGAAGGAGTATTCATTATATCGGATGAAATATATGAACACATAATCTTCAACGGCAGACATATAAGCATGGCCTCATTCGATTTCATTTACGACAGGGTTATCACTGTTAACGGAGTCTCCAAAGGCTATGCCATGACAGGATGGAGAATCGGATACATCGGGGCTCCTGTCTGGATAGTGAAAGCCTGCAATAAGTTACAGGGACAGTTCACTTCAGGTGTCTGCTCCATAGCCCAGCGGGCCGCCCTGGCTGCAATTCAGGGAAAGAGCAACTCAAAGGAACTTATGAGAGACGCATTTCTGCGACGCAGAGATCTGGTATGCAGCCTTTTGAGTGAGATCAAAGAAATGAAAGTGAGGGTGCCACAGGGTGCATTCTATGTGATGCCCGACATAAGTTTCTATCTCGGCAAATATGACGGCGAAACAAAGATCAATAATTCCGACGACCTGGCACTGTTCCTACTGGATAAAGCACAGGTTGCCGTTGTCGGAGGAGATGCCTTCGGAGCTCCCAATTGTATAAGAATATCGTATGCGACATCCGATGAATTGCTTGTGGAAGCGATCAGAAGGATTAAAACAGCACTGCAGTTGCTGAAGTAGCCCCCTGCCCCCTGCCCCCTGAAGGGGGTTTAGTTCCCCTTGGGGGGATGGGGGGTAATTAATATTTATTATATGATACAGTAACCTCCTTCGGTTTACGTTTCTTCACTCTTTTTTCGTTTAATGAGTAACCTAACGAAATAATAAGATAGACCCTTTTGGCCGAAGGAATACCCAGTATTTTCCTGACGAGCTTTTCATCGAACCAGCCGATAATGCATGATCCTATTCCTTCGGCAGTTGCCTGAATACAAATATTCTCTGTTGCAATACCTATATCGATATGGCTGTAATCTTTATTCTTGATAGTGCCGCCAATTTTTGAAGAGAAGTTAGGGTTTTCTCTCACAATGACTATCAGAACCACTGCCTGGTGAAGAAAAGTATTCATACTCACGAGCTTTGCGGATGCAGCGTCGGCTAATCTGTTAATAAGCTCAGGTTCATCGACAACCACAAATTTCCAGGGCTGGGCGTTGCAGGCTGAAGGAGCCATCCTGCCTGCCTCAATTATCCTTTCAAGCTTTTCTTTTTCGACCGGCTTATCACTGTACTTTCTGTCGCTCTGCCGGCTCAGAATGAGCTCAAGCATCTTTTGTCCATCGGTCATTTTTCAGAAATTTTTAGCTTTCAGTAGGTTCTGTTCGGTTTTTGTTCCTTTTAAACTTTTTTCCATATTACCTGGTTTTATGATAAAATTATTTAAAAATGGTCCACAACGAAATTTAAATATAGTAAAAATTCATATCTTTATTTTTCATTAATTATTAATAAAGAAGTTTTCAAACACTAAATTAAACAACAAAATGGCAGCACTTTTAATCATTCTGGCAATCATTGTACTCCTGGTCCTGATGATAATCTCACTTTATAACCGGCTTGTAAGGCTCAGAAACAACAGGGAGCAGGCATTTGCCGATGTGGATGTTCAGCTTAAGCAGAGGCACGACCTGATACCCCAGCTTGTTGAGGCAGTAAAAGGTTACATGGCACACGAACGCGGTGTTTTGACTGAAATCACTGAAGCCCGTGCCAACGCTATGAAAGCAACAACAATCAATGAAAAGATAGCAGCCGAAGGAAGGCTAACCACTGCTCTTGAAGGATTGAAAATATCAGTTGAGGCATACCCTGACCTTAAGGCAAGTCAGAACTTTATGGATCTGCAGAATGAGATATCAGATGTGGAAAATAAAATAGCGGCAGCCCGCAGGTTCTTTAACTCAGCAACAAAAGAGCTTAATGTTGCAACAGAGGTATTCCCATCAAATCTGATAGCAACCACCTTCAGCTTCAAACGCGAACCAATGTTCGAGCTTGGTGAGCAGCGTGCTGCAGCCGAACAACCACCAAAAATTCAGTTTTGATTAAATGAAGTATTTCGGTTTACAGAGCCAGATCAGGAAAAACAATTCAAACACGGTGTTGCTTCTGCTGATGTTTCCCGTTGTTTTCTTCGGATTAACCTGGCTGTTCTTCTTTCTTACCTCCATGGGAATGGAAGAGCAGCAGATGACATTATTTGATGTCAACCGCAGATTTCTTTCAACAATCCCATGGATCGCTATCGGTGTAGTTATCTGGTTTATAATTGCATGGTTCTCTCATACCTCTATGATAAATACCGCAACAAACTCAAAAACGCTGGAGAGGAAAGAGAACAAAAGAGTCTATAATCTTGTCGAAAACCTTTGTATCTCAACCGGGATGCAAATGCCCAAGGTTAATATTATTGAAGATGACTCTTTAAATGCATTTGCCAGCGGAATAAATACAAAAACCTATTCAATCTCTCTTTCACGGGGTATCATAGATAAGCTCGGGGATGATGAACTTGAGGCTGTTATTGCTCATGAGCTCACCCATATAAGAAACAGGGATGTTCGCCTGCTTATTATCTCAATAATCTTTGTCGGCATTTTCGGATTTATAGCCGAGATGTTGTTCAGGTCGTTGAGGTTTGGCGGTGGGGGAAGGGGTAAAAAACAGGGTGGGGGTATTATAATAGCACTGATCCTGGCTGCTATCGGCTATCTGCTTGCAACCCTTTTCAGGTTTGCAATATCGCGGAAACGTGAATTTCTTGCTGATGCAGGCTCGGCAGAACTGACAAGGAGACCTCTTGCCCTGGCCTCGGCTCTGAGAAAAGTATCGGCCGATCCGACTATTGAAGCGGTGAAAAGAAAAGATGTTGCCCAGATGTTTATTGAGAACCCTCAGGTAAAGGAGAAAACATCATTTTCCATGGCGACTCTTTTTGCCACTCATCCCCCTATAGAAAAGAGGATCCAGTTGCTGGAACAGTACTGATCAACCGATTCAGGATTCAAATTGTTTGATTGTTAATATCGGCTGTTTTCTTGCTTTTTTCACTTTTTTTTATTAACTTAGATTCTTCCCCCTTTAATAATCGCGAAATATTTTTCCTGTGAGTCACTATCAGTGCTATTGCTACAAAAACTGAAAAAACCTTAAAGATCGTTGAAGGAGTATCAAAAAGCCAGAAAAGCAATATGGGGAAGGCAACGCCGGCACTTATAGATGAGACCGACACATAGCCTGAAGAAAGCAGCACAACAAGAAAAATCCCTAAGCACGAAACAGTAAGCAAAGGATGTATAGCCAGAAGAACACCAAATATTGTTGCAACACCCTTCCCGCCTTTGAAACCTGTAAAGACCGGGAAGATATGACCGGCAATCGCTGTCAGTCCGGTTAATATCTGCAGGTTAGTTAGCATGGCACTTTCGGGTGGAGCAAGCTTGAAAAACAGAGGCAGTATGGCTGCCAGCCATCCTTTTGCGACATCAATAAGTAAAACGGGGATCCCGGTTTTCCAACCAAGTACTCTGATAACATTTGTTGCACCCGCATTTCCGCTTCCATGCTGGCGCACATCGATATTATGGAATATCTTTCCGACCCATACTGCGGTTGATATGGAGCCCAGCAGATAAGCCAGGACAAATGTTCCCGATAAAACCAGTATATTCATGAAAGTGCAGTTTATTAAACCTGAGGTCCATGTTCCACAAGCCTGGCAGTCTCTTGGTTTGCAGTGAACTTGTTGAAGTTATTTATAAACTTGAGCGCAAGGTCAGTTGCTGAAATGTGCCATTTAACAGATGACTCCCACGCTTTACCCGGATCAAGGATTTTTTCATCCATCCCATTGATTTTTGTGGGAATCCTGAGGTTAAAGACAGGCAGGGTATGATAATCACAATTATTGATCGTTTCATCGAGGATAGCGCTTATTATTCTCCTGGTTGTCGGCAGGTCTATCCTGTACCCTGTGCCATATGGGCCTCCCATCCAGCCGGTATTTACCAGCCACGCTTCAGCCTTATGGTCCTTCATCTTTCTGGTGAGTTCTTTGGCGTAAATAATCGGATCGAGCATAAGAAAAGCAGCACCAAAACAGGCTGAGAATGATGGTACAGGTTCACCGATACCTCTTTCGGTACCGGCAACTTTTGCCGTATAGCCGCTGAGAAAATAATATCTTGTCTGACCTTCTGTAAGGCGGCTGACCGGAGGCAGTACCCCAAAAGTATCAGCCGAAAGAAAGATGATCTTATTGGCGTGTCCTGCTTTTGAAACAGGTTTTACAATATTATTGATATGATAAATTGGGTATGATACCCTTGTGTTTTCTGTTTTTGAGTCATTATTGAAATCAATTGTGCCGTCGGACAGAACCACGAGATTCTCAAGGAGGGCATCACGCCTGATGGCGTTGTATATGTCGGGTTCATGTTCCCTGCTCAGGCTGATGCATTTGGCATAACAACCACCTTCAAAATTGAAAATACCGTCATCAGCCCATCCGTGTTCATCATCTCCGACAAGTGCCCTGTCGGGATCTGTTGAAAGGGTTGTTTTTCCTGTGCCTGACAGTCCGAAGAATATTGCGACATCTCCCTTTTTTCCAACATTGGCAGAACAATGCATCGATGCTATGCCTTTAAGTGGCAGGTAGTAGTTCATTACGGAAAAGATGCCTTTCTTCATTTCTCCGCCATACCAGGTTCCGCCGATAACAGCCATGCCTTGTGTCAGGTTGAAGAAGACAAAGTTCTCCGAATTAAGACCCTGCTTTTTCCAGTCAGGATTAGTGGTTTTGGAGGCATTAAGAACAACAAACTGCGGTTGAAAATCTTCCAGATCATCAGGTTCGGGTCTGATAAACATGTTTTTCACAAAATGAGCCTGCCATGCAACCTCCATTATGAATCGTACGGCAATCCGTGTATTTTTATTGGTACCGCTGAAGCAATCGACAACAAACAATCTTTTACCCGAGAGTTGCTTTATTGCCAGGTTTTTGCAATGGTCCCATATCTGAATATTTATAGGTTTATTATCGGAGACAGTTGCTTTCTCCGACTTCCACCATACGGTATCCCTTGTCTTATCATCCAGAACAACATATTTATCTTTTGGCGATCGGCCGGTAAAAACTCCGGTATCAACAGCCACTGCACCAGATTTTGTTATGACACCTTTTTCATATGATTCTAGTCCGGGTTTGGTCTCTTCAGCAAAAAGAGTATTATAGGATGGGTTATAGACTATTTCTATTGTGTCTTCAATACCATAATTTTTTAAGTCCTTCCGGGTGATCATATTTAGAAATTTATGCTTGTTTCTCAGGCACCAAAGTTATCAAATTTTTTAAGTGGAAATTTTCCCCAATGTAAACCAAATTATTTAAAATGACTATGGGTTATCAATAATAATAATAAAATAGTGCTTGAAAATCAATTATTTGCCCCGGCCCTAAAGGGAGTAATTGATTTTCTTCGCACCCTTTAGGGTCAGGGGCAAACGAAGAAAATCAATAAAAGCTTGTTATTGATTCCAGATACTCATTTTATTTAATAAATAACCTTCAGAGGATAGGGTAAAACACTTTAAAAGGGTCTTAATAAGAAAAGCAGGTCATATTTTAATGGGGCAGGTATGAAAAAAGAGAAAGGACATCGACAGAGATGCCCTTTCTTATTTTATCTGCCCTGCTGATCATTTTCCGAACTTGACGGAAGCCTGAGCTGCAGCAAGTCTTGCAATAGGTACCCTGAACGGCGAACAGCTTACATATGTCAGACCTGTCTTGTAACAGAATTCCACAGAAGCAGGATCGCCTCCCTGTTCTCCGCAGATTCCAACCTTCAGATCGGGCCTTGTTGCACGTCCTTTTTCAACTGACATCTTAATGAGCTGTCCTACACCGTCCTGGTCAATAGTCTGGAACGGGTCAGCAGAGAGCATCTTCTTGTCGAGATAATCATGCAGGAATCCTCCGATATCATCGCGGCTGAATCCAAATGTCATCTGCGTCAGGTCGTTGGTGCCGAAGGAGAAAAACTCGGCGCTCTTAGCCATGCGGTCTGAAAGAAGTGTGGCACGAGGTATCTCGATCATTGTACCATATTTATATTCGATCTTCTTCAATCCAGTCTTTTTGCAGATCTCCTCATAAACCTTGTCGACAACCAGTTTGGTAACATCAAGTTCGGAGACATCGCAGGTAACCGGTACCATAAGTTCGGGTTTCGGATGTTTCTTTTCTTTAATAAGTTCAGCTGATGCTTCGAACATGGCACGAACCTGCATCTCGGTTATTTCGGGAAATGTTATACCTAAACGGACTCCGCGATGCCCCATCATGGGGTTGCTTTCGTGAAGAGCTTCCCCTCTTGTTGCAACATCGGCTTTTTTGATACCCAGCGCTTTTGCCAGCTCGGCCTGTTTATCGGCACTCTGTGGTACAAACTCATGAAGCGGAGGATCAAGAAGTCTGAATGTCACGGGCAGTCCATCCATTGCTGCCAGGGTGGCTTTCATATCTTTCTTGACATATTTGTAGAGTTCATTCAGAGCTTTACGTCTTTCTGTTTCGTTTGCGCTGAGGATCATCTTACGAAGGAGGAACAGTGGCTGTTCAGATCCTTTTCCGTAGAACATATGCTCGGTACGGAAGAGTCCGATACCTTCAGCTCCGAAATCACGGGCTATTTTTGCATCCTCGGCAGTATCAGCGTTCGCTCGAACACCCATAGTGCGGTATTTGTCAACTATCTTCATGAAGCTCTGGAAACGCGGATTTTCTGTAGCATCCATCAGAGTCAGTGCTCCTACATAGACATTTCCTTTAGTTCCGTTCATTGTGATGATATCACCTTCTTTAAGAACTATATCAGTTCCGGTTACTTTTGCTTTCTTTGCAGAGGTTTCAACATGAAGACCACCTGCACCAACAATGCAGCACTTGCCCCATCCGCGTGCAACCAGTGCAGCATGTGAGGTCATGCCTCCGCGTGCTGTCAGGATACCTTCAGCGGCGCGCATGCCTTCAACATCCTCGGGATTGGTTTCTTCGCGAACCAGAATAACTTTATGTCCTTTACGTGACCATGCAACTGCATCTTCAGCATTAAAGACAATTTTACCGACTGCTGCTCCCGGTCCTGCGGGTAATCCTTTTACAATTGGTTTGACTTTCTTCTCAACGTCGGGATCGCAGATCGGGTGAAGCAGTTCGTCAAGCTGTGCGGGATCGATGCGCATGACCACTGTTTTTTCGTCTATGAGCTTTTCATTAAGCATATCCATTGCCATGTTAAGTGCGGCGGTTCCGGTTCTTTTGCCTACCCTGCACTGCAGCATATAAAGTACGCCTTCCTGGATAGTAAATTCGATATCAAGCATATCATGGAAAGACTTTTCAAGGATATCACGTATCTGGCTAAGCTCTTTGTAAGTCTTTGGCATTGCTTCCTGCATGCTCTTCAGATGTTTGTTCTGCTCGTTCTTTGTTTCATTATTAAGAGGACTGGGGGTACGGATACCTGCAACCACATCTTCTCCCTGAGCATTAACAAGCCATTCACCATAGAACAGGTTGTCGCCGGTAGCCGGATTACGTGTGAAAGCAACACCCGTAGCCGATGTGTCGCCCATATTACCGAATACCATAGCCTGAACATTAACAGCAGTTCCCCAATCGTTTGGAATTCCTTCAATACGACGGTATGAAACAGCTTTTTTGCCGTTCCAGCTTTTAAAAACAGCCTTTATACTTCCTTCGAGCTGTTCTTTTGCATCATCAGGGAATGGCTTTCCAAGAACCTGTTTTATTTTCTTCTTGAATCTTTCCGACAGATCTTTCAATTCATCTGCAGTTATCTCAGTATCTGATTTATAGCTTTTTTTCTTCTTAAATTCATTCAGCATTTCGTCAAGCTGCTTGCGGATGCCTTTTCCTTCGCCAAGGTCAATACCCTCAGCTTTTTCCATAACCACGTCGGCATACATCATAATAAGGCGACGGTATGAATCCCAGACAAACCGCGGATTATTTGTCTTTTTAAGGAAACCCGGGATAGTAGCTGTACATAGTCCGATATTGAGGACTGTATCCATCATACCTGGCATTGACGATCTTGCGCCTGAGCGGCATGATACAAGAAGAGCATTTTTGGGATCACCATACTTCATACCCATTGTCTCTTCAGTCTTTTTCATAGCAGCCCATACTTCAGGCATAAGATCTTTGGGAAGAGTCAGATTATTCTTGTAATATTCGTTGCAGGCATCGGTTGTGATTGTGAAGCCGGCAGGTACCGGCAAACCCAGGAGACACATCTCTGCAAGATTTGCACCTTTTCCGCCAAGAAGGTTTTTCATATCTGCTTTACCCTCAGCAGTCTTCTTTCCAAAGGAGTAAACTCTTTTTACTTTTGACATACTTTTATTAATTTGAGATAAATATAAAATTGTTATTTTTTCAAAATAAGGTGCAAATTTAATACATAAAATTGAATTTCTGAAACAGGACTGTTTTTCATGACCTGGGATGAAACATAATCAATGTGTCGCGCAGGAAGCTCCTGTCGATATGAGTGTATATTTCTGTTGTGAGAATCGACTCATGACCAAGCATCTCCTGAACAGCCCTGAGGTCAGCTCCGGCTTCGATCATATGGGTTGCAAAAGAGTGGCGGAAGGTGTGCGGACTGATGTTTTTTCTTATGCCGGCCCTGGCACCAAGGTTCTTAATAACTGTAAAAATCATTGCCCTGGTGAGCCTTCTTCCTCTTCTGTTCAAAAAAAGTATATTCTGATCATGAATTACGGGCAACCTGTACCTGTCCTGTTTATAGATATCAATCTCTTTCAGAGCCTTGTTGCTGATCGGGACAAGCCTTTGTTTGTTGCCTTTCCCTGTCACATTTATGTATCCTTCACCATAGTGAATGTCGGTGAGCCTCATATTTACCAGCTCAGAAACTCTTAAACCGCATCCGTACAATGTCTCTATAATTGCTTTATTCCTGTGACCTTCGGCTTTGCTCAGATCGATCGCTCCGATTATGCGGTCTATTTCATCAACTGTGAGTACTTCAGGGAGTTTTAAACCTGTTTTTGGCGACTCAATAAGAGAGGCAGGATTTTCATTTATTTCACCATCAATGAGTAAAAATCTGAAAAAAGCCCTGATACCCGAGAGAAGTCTTGCCTGGGTTCTTGCGTTTTTATTATCTGATCCAAACCATACAACAAATTCTTTCAGGTCAGAATAGGTTACCAGAGAAGGCGTAATATCTCTGCCCTTTTCGTTGAAGAACCTTTCTAGCTTAAGCACATCATTCAGGTAAGCTTCGATACTGTTTTCAGACAAAGATTTTTCGAGCCTCAGATATATCGAGAAGTTACTTACCGATTGTTTCCAGGTCAAACTCATCGTAACTGTTTGATTAGAAATAAATTTTTGATAAAAATAGAAAATCTCTTTTTCATATTCAGGTTTTCCCAGTGACCTACGTTAATTAATTTTAGCTAATTTTACCATTTATTGATTAATGAAATAATCGTTTGGTATGAAAGTTATAATAATTAATGGTCCCAATCTGAACCTCCTTGGAACAAGAGAGCCTGAAAAGTATGGTTACACCTCCTTTGAAGAGTGGATGAAGAAACTTATGGCTCTTTATCCAAAGATCACTTTCGAATATTATCAGTCAAATGTTGAAGGTATGATAATTAATAAGCTTCATGAGGCTGGTTTTTCTTATGACGGAATAATTCTTAATCCTGGTGGTTATACTCATACTTCAGTGGCGATAGCAGATTCCATTGCTGCAATTACCACACCTGTGGTTGAGGTTCATATTACCAATATCCAGGCCCGGGAGGAGTTCCGGCATAAGAGTCTTGTCGGCCGTTATTGTGCAGGCACTATTACAGGGTTTGGTCTTGATGGCTACAGGCTCGCGATGGAGGCAATTATTGGAATTCAGAACAGGAATATTAAGAGAAAATGACAGGTAAGAGAACAAAAATTGTTGCGACGATCTCTGATAAAAAATGTGATCCTGAGTTTATAAGGGAACTTTTTAATGAGGGCATGGATGTTATCAGGATCAACTCAGCACATCTTAATATTGAGGGTGCAATGAAGATCATGAACAATGCACGGGAAGTTTCAGATAAGATAGCTATTCTTGTTGACACCAAGGGACCGGAGATCAGGACAACTATATGTGATGCTCCGATTGAGCTTAAAAAAGGCAGAGGGATCAATATTACCGGCGATCCTGACAGAATAACCACTTCCGAAACTATTTATGTCAGCTATAAAGCTTTTGCAACGGATGTACCTGCAGGTTCTCTTATTCTTTTAGATGACGGAGAACTTGAGCTTAAAGTCGTTAAAAGAAACGGAGAGACCCTGGAGTGTGTAATTGAAAATGATGGAGTATTGGGTTCAAGGAAGAGTGTCAATATACCGGGAGTGAAGATATGTCTGCCTTCTCTTACCGAAAGAGATAAGGTTTTTATTAAGATGGCGGCGGATAACGGTATCGATTTTATTGCACATTCTTTTGTCAGGTACAGGCAGGATGTTCTTGATGTTCAGGCAGTTCTTGATAATTATAACAGTAATATCAAGATCATTGCCAAGATCGAGAATGAGGAAGGGGTTGAAAACATTGATGAGATCCTGGAAAGAGTATATGGCATTATGGTAGCTAGAGGTGATCTTGCAAATGAAATTCCTTACGAAAAAATTCCCGGTATCCAGAGAATGATAATATCAAAATGTATTTCGTGCAGGAAGCCCGTAATTGTTGCCACTCAGATGCTTCATTCGATGATCACAAATCCAAGGCCCACACGTGCTGAGGTGAGTGACATTGCCAGCGCAATCTATTCCCAGACAGATGCAATAATGCTGAGCGGGGAGACTGCAAACGGGAAATACCCGGTTGAGTCTGTCAGAACCATGACCAAGGTGGCGCATGAGGTTGAGCATAATAAGGAGAAGTTCCTTGAGATCCCGGCACTGAATCTGACAGGTGAGATCTCTTCCTATCTGGCAAAGGTTGCAGTGAAGACTTCAGTCCGGCTGGGAGCAAAGGGCATTATTGCCGATACGATAGCTGGCAGAACTATCAGGGACATGGCTGCCTACAGGGGATACAACATGGTTCTGGCGCAATGTTACTCCACTTCCACGATGAGGGAACTGGCGCTCTCTTATGGTGTTTATGCCAGTTACCAGGAGAAAAGCCAGTCGGTTGATAACTTCATCCATGTTGCACTTCTGAACCTTATTAAAGAACATGATCTGAAAAATGATGATATTGTGGTCGTTCTGGCGGGTAATTTTTCAGGACAATCAGGGGTTTCATTTATTGAAGTGGGGTCGGTTGAGTATCTGAAGGAGCGGGTCAGCATAAGGGATTGAAACCACATTATTGGTCTGATTTTTGATAATAATTAGTAGCTGAAAACCAAAAACTGATGATAAAAGGCTTATTAATTTCATTATGGTTAATAATGCATCCGGTACATGTCTCACTATTAAGTATCGATTATGTTCCGGAAATGGTTTCGTTTGATGTATTCATCAAGGTTTATTTTGATGATTTCCTGCTTGATTCCGGATTGGAAAGCAGAGAGATTGAAAACTCTGATTTATCCGAAATGGACTCTGAATCAGCAGGTCTGATCGGGAAGTATATTAATGAGAAAGTTATTATCCATGTAAATAAAAAGCAGTTATCGGGGAGGTTAACAGATATTGATCTGTCAGATAACGAGCTTAATATGAAGTTGCTGTTCAGTTATGGCAAAAGAATAAAAACTATAACCGTAAGGAACCTTATTATGACTTCATTATATGAAGACCAGTCGAACATGATCATTGTAAGGGTTAAAGGTTTTGAAGAAGGAATAAAACTGACTTCTGATAAAACAGAGGAGACTTTCAGGATCAATTAATTTCAGAATGAGAAGAACCAGATTATGAGAAAAATATTTTTACTGATAATTACTCTTTTTTTCTGTCTTGCACTAAGTGCTACTCACAACAGGGCAGGGGAGATCACATATGTTCAGCTTTCGGACCTGACATTTGAAATAACGATTACGACTTTTACTTATACTCTGAGCTATGCCGACAGACCCCAGCTTGATGTTGAGTGGGGTGACAATACGAAATCAGTTGCAGCCAGACAAAGTATTCTTTATCTTCCAAACTATTATAAAAGAAATATTTATAAAATAAACCATACCTATCCCGGACCGGGAGTATACAGAATAATTGTGCAGGATCCAAACAGAAACCAGGGAGTTCTCAATATTCCCAATTCCGTGAATGTGGTTTTTTCGATTTCCACTACCTTGATAGTTAATCCGGCGATAGGCAGGAACAGCACCCCGGTTCTATTGAATCCTCCTTATGATAAAGCTGCACGGGGATATGTTTTTATTCATAATCCGGGTGCTTTTGATCCCGACGGTGACAGCCTCTCTTATCAGCTTACAGTCTGTACCCGTGAAGATGGGAAACCTATTGAAAATTACACACTCCCGCCTGCATCCAGCTTTATCCGGATTGACTCAATCAATGGTGATCTTATCTGGAATACACCCGTTGATACCGGGAAATATAATGTTGCCATGGAGATTCAGGAGTGGCGTTATGGCAAGAAGATCGGAGTGGTAGTAAGAGATATGCAGATTGAGGTTTATGATACCGACAATAAACCTCCGGTAAACAGCCCTCTTCGCGATATGTGCGTTGAGGTAGGAGAGGTTGTGGATTTCATTGTATCGGCAACCGATCCCAATAATGACCCTATCGGACTTAAATCTACATCGGGAGTCTTTACCCTGACAGCCTGTCCGGCTCAGTTTATAAAGATTGATTCAATACCCGGTTTTGCGTCATCAAGATTCACCTGGACGCCCTGCCATGAGGCGGTGAGGAACCAGCCTTATGATATAATAATCAAATCGGATGACTATAATGAGGAGCTGAAACTCTCCGATATTGATAATATGAGAATCAAAGTGTTAGGGCCCTCGCCAGTGCTGATTGGTGCTATACCGGAGGGTAAATTCATACGATTAAACTGGAATAATTATGGAACCGGAGTCATTTCGGGATTCAGTATTTACCGGAGGGAGGGTGCCTCAACATTTAAGCCCGATTCCTGTACATCGGGAGTCCCCGGTTCAACAGGATTTGTCAAGGTTGGATACATTGCCGGCAGTTCAACTGTGTCATTTACTGACACAGACAACGGACAGGGTCTGCAATATGGCAGGGAGTACACTTACAGAATAGTAGCTGTATATCCAAACGGTACCGAAAGCAAAGCTTCAAATGAGATTACTTCAACATTAGTATCGGGAGTGCCTGTAATAAGGAATGTCAGCATCAGGAATACAGACCTGGCAAGAGGATCGATTTATGTCGCGTGGAAAAAACCTGATAAACTTGATACAATTCCTGCTATCGGACCCTATGAATATCTGATTTTCAGGGCCGAAGGAATAACGGGAACAAATTACCAGCAGGTGAGATCCATACAAACAGTTAATCTTAACGATACAGTTTTCATAGATACTCTGTTAAATACTCAGACCCAGGGGTATATTTACAAGATAGAGTTATATAATAACACACCGGGGAACAGATTCCTTATCGGTGAACCCGCATTTGCATCCTCGGTCTTCCTTACTGTCAGCCCGGGTGACAGGAAAGCCCGTTTTGTCATCAACAGGAATGTCCCCTGGATCAATACCAGGTATGATTTCTTCAGACTTAACGAAACAACAATGAGATATGACTCCATTGGCACCACCAACCAGCTTACATTTGTTGATAACGGACTTGTGAACGGAACACAGTACTGTTACATGGTGCGATCGTTTGGTGGTTATTCAAGTGATAACCTGCCTAAGAATCTGATAAATTTTTCAGAAAGAACCTGTACAACGCCGGTCGATAATGAAGCTCCATGCCCGCCGGAAATTAAGGTTACAAGTCAGTGCGACAGTTTATACAATACCATAACATGGAGTATCAACGATTCCCTGTGTTTTGAGGATGTAGCGGGGTATAAAGTCTATTACAAGATGTCAAATGATGAAAACCTGAGCTTTCTTGCAGCCATAAATGACAGGAACATATTTACTTACAGGCACTACCCCGGTGAGATCATTGCCGGTTGTTACGCGGTTTCAGCCTTTGACCTTAACGGTAATGAAAGTGAAAAATCAGTAATGGTTTGCATAGATTCCTGTAATTTCTACGAGATCCCCAACGTGTTTACGCCCAACGGGGATGATATAAATGACAGACTTGTGGCCAAAACATCGGGTCTTGTGGAAAAGGTTGATATGAAGATTTTCAACCGTAACGGATTACTTATCTTCAGAACCGATGAGCCGAAGATCAACTGGGACGGTACATACAAAGGCAGGATTGTTTCGCCCGGGGTTTATTTTTATCAGTGCGATGTTTTTGAAAGGCGCATATCGGGTCTGGAGCAGTTTCACCTTTCAGGTTTTATACATGTCATAACCGAGGAGGGGGCAAAAGTTAAGCAACAAGAGTTCAAGTGAAATGTGTAGCAGATTAATTATGAAAAAAACAGTAATCCTGGTCTCATTGTTTCTTTTTGCAGGTCTTATTTACGGGCAAAAAACTGTAGATTATCTGTTTAAAGCAAAAGCATTTGTCAAAGCAGGGAAGCCTGACGATGCAGTTGCAATTCTCGCAGAGGCAATCAGTTTGAAACAGGAGAGCAGGCTCTATATTGAACGTGCTGAAGCTTATATCTCAAAAGGAGACTACTCTCAGGCTATAAACGATCTCAACCTGGCTAACAATATGAAGCCACTGTCAGGAGAATACGGGCTTTCACGCATTTATGCGCTTAGAGGGGATGCAGCAACAGCTCTCTATCATCTGGAGTTGAATCTGAACTCTCCCTTCAAGATAAGTGAAAAGGAGGTGATGCTCGATCCTGCTTTCAGCGTTATTGAAAACAGACCGGAATGGAGGCAGTTCTGGAAAAAAGAGAGATATGGAAGCTATGAGAAGGCAATTTCAGAGGTTGAATATTATGTTTCAAAGGGGGACATTGAAGAAGCAAAGAGCATATTGGCCGATCTTAAAAGAAACTACCCGGATAAAGATGGCAATCTCTATGCCACTGCCTTAATAAGCCTGAAAATGGCAAGTTTTTCTGAAGCTGTAAAAACAATTAACGGTCTGGTAGTCAAATATCCTGATGATGAAAAATATTTAAGGATTCTTGCAAGGGCACAGGAGGGAGCAGCCAATCCTGCCGGTGCATCAAATACATATACCAGATTGCTGGAACTCGAAGTACCTGATGCCGAGGTTCTGGTTCTCAGGGCGGAATGTTACAGGAAAACCGGCGAAACAGCTAAAGCTTTATCGGATATTGAGAAGTATCTCGATCTTTACCCTTATGATAAAAAAAGTATCAGCCTTGCCGGAAAGGTTGTTGCCGCATCAGGAGATAATCTGAAAGCCCTTGATTACTTTTCAAGAAATCTGAAGTTGTATCCCAATGACGCTGAGTGTTATATTGACAGGGCGAATGCCTATTTTGTATCACGGTCGTGGGACGTGGCAATAAAGGATTACAGCATGGCATTGGATCTCCAGCCGGGCAATGCGGATGTGTGGCTAAATAAGGGTATAGCACTTCTGAACTCGGGTAAAACAACTGATGCCTGTTACGATTTCAGGAAATCGTTCAGTATGGGGAACAAGAAAGCTACCGAATATATCAGCAGGAATTGTATTAAATGAATGATTGAAGATCTTCCCTCGGCCTTACCTGACATGTTTCTTTATCCTGTCAAACAAGTCCTGGGGTTTAAAGGGTTTTAAGATATAATCGTTTATCTTCAGATCATCAATTTTATCGTGATTTTCCGACATAATTGCAGCTGTAAGTGCAACTATGGGTACATCCTTTATTCTTGGATTTTCCGACTTCCTGATGATCCTGGTGGCTTCGACACCATCCATAACTGGCATATGCAAATCCATGATTATAAGATCAAAATCCTCTCTTTCCAATAGATCCAAAGCTATTTTCCCGTTCTCTGCGTGTGTTACTTTAACTCCCCAGCCAATCAAAAATTTGTTTGCAACAAAGAAATTAAGCTTGTTATCCTCTGCCATAAGAATCCTTTTACCTTCGAGTCCGGCATATGTCTCTGCAGGTTCAGGCTGTCGGACTTTATCACTCTTTTCAGGAATACCGAATGTGATGAAGAATCTGAAAGCAGATCCTTTTCCTGGTTCACTTTCTACTTCAATATTACCCCCCTGTAATTCCACCAGCTTTTTACAGATGGCCAGTCCAAGTCCGGTGCCCCCATAGTGCCTGGTAGTATCCGGTGATGCCTGTGTAAAACTTTCAAAAACAATTTCGTGCCTGTCTTTGGGGATGCCTATCCCTGTATCTCTGACTGTAAATTCTATTTTAGACTGGTTGCCGGATCTTTCCAATTCGACAATGTTAACTGTTATACTACCATGTCTGGTGAACTTCAAAGCATTTGACAGAAGATTGAAAAGGATCTGGTTAAGTCGGATAGGGTCGCCAACTACTTCGACTGGAAGTTCGTTTTGTTTAACAATATCAAATTCAAGATTTTTAGCTTTTGATCTGAATGAATATGATCGCAAGATATCATTCAGAAAATCACTCAGGTTAAACGGAGTCTGTTCAAAGATGATCTTACCTGACTCCATTTTATTAAAATCGAGGACATCATTTACCAGAGTGAGAAGATGATTACCTGAAAACCTGAGAGTTTTAATGTAGTCCATCTGGTCTTCCCGCGGATGTTCCTGCAACAACAGATTAGTGATACCAATAACTTCGTTCAATGGTGTCCTTATTTCATGAGTCATTGTTGACATGAACTGTTGTTTCGACTGTGCTGCCTCTTCCGCCTTACGGCTGGCCAGGATGACATTATTTAGCATCGTCCTCCTCTGGATTGCAATAGCTACCTGGTTTCCGATAAATTCCAGAGCATTTACATCATCCTGTGTGAATTTGTTCTCATCATGGTAATCCTGGAAACACATCACACCGATAATCTCATTCTCTGCTCTAAGAGGTACACCCATCCATACCTTGCAGGGAGTACCTACAAGATTGATATCTCCTGAATCCTCAAGATCCCTTAGATCATTTTCTTTAAAGAGGACCGGTTTTTTTAACCCGATCACCCATCCGGTTATTGTTTTTCTGGCAGGTACCTCCCGGAAGTTGTCTTTTTCATCTGAAAAGAAAGGCATCGAAAGAGTCTCAGAGTCCTTATCATAAAGAGCAATAAAGAAGTTGCTTGTATCCCATATCTTACTTAATTCCTGAACAATCGTCGGATAGATGTCCTTCATCTCAAACTGATTCAGCGCTGCAGAGGAGATGTTATATAATATCTCCTGCACAAGATTTTTCTTTCTTTCAAGGGAGATATCGCGATAGATGCCCAGGTAAGCAACTATCTCATTGTTGATCACAATGTTGGTAGCAATAAGGGAAACATGGATTTTATTGCCGTATTTGTCTTTTCTGATGGTTTGCCTGTAAACTTTTTGTTTCCGGATGTTGACGTCATCGATTCTAATAACCTCATTTATCATCTCGTCAGGAACAATAAGGTCGTTAATATCCTTATTGATAGCCTCTTCAGGGTTAAACCCGAACAGGTTTGTGAACTCTGTATTGACCAGTGTTAATTTTCCACAGCAATCAGTTATAGCTATAGCTTCGGGGGTCGAATCAATAAGATGTTCCAGGAAAGCTTTTTCCCTGCTCTCAACTATACTCTTAATGCTATCATTACCGTTATTTGCCTGATTATCTGATTTTAACGTCAAAGCTGCAAGTTCATTTTCAAGCAGCCTGTGAGCCTCCAGCAATTCTTCATATTTTTCTTTATAATCCATTATTAATAAGGCTGCTGATTCGATTTAAAGATAAAGCATGTTGGTTAAAATCAGGGTCAGCTAAAAATCATTATTAGCTGTGCAAAGATAGTTTTATTTCTTTTTTGTTTTTTCAGAGAAGTATTTACAGAACCCACTGAGCCCGCACTGACTGCAAAGAGGAGTTCTTGCCTTGCAGGTATATCTGCCATGAAGTATCAGCCAGTGATGAGCTTTGTGTATCAGTTCCGGTGGTATATTGAAGGAGAGTTGATTCTCTGCATCGACCGGATTCCTTGCATTCCTCACCAGTCCAATTCGTTTTGAGACCCTGAATACATGAGTATCAACTGCCATAACAGGTTTATGGTATGCCACTGAAGCCACAACATTGGCTGTTTTTCTTCCCACCCCCGGCAGACGCTGCAGCAAACCGGATTCTTCCGGAACGACTCCTCCAAAATCTTTTACAAGCATCCTGGCCATCCCCGAAAGATGTTTTGCTTTATTATTTGGGTAGGAACATGATCGGATGTATTCATATATTTCCGATGGTTCAACCCTGGCCATCGACTCGGGATCAGGATACTTTTCCAGGAGTTTTGGAGTGATCAGGTTAACTCTTTTATCGGTACATTGTGCCGATAAAATTACTGCAACAATAAGTTCAAAAGGATCGCGATAATTAAGTTCAGTTTCAGCAACCGGCCTGTTTATTTCAAAATATTCTATGGTTCTCCTGTATCTTTCTTTTAAGGTCATTATGAAGAAAAAAATATTCTGCTGGTAAGGTAACACTTTTTATCTTTGTGAAAGAACAGATATAACTAAAATAACTCTTTGAAGGGGGGTTCCAGCGATTTATAACGATAATAATCAGGGAAATTGTAACTTTAACAAATTATAAATTAAGTAATTGAATAAAATCATAATTAATACTCCCTCAGCCAGATCAGAGATCCTGGTGGGTGAACAATGGGAATCGGTAAACAGGATGCTTCCGGAACACGGAGTAGTTATCATTACTGATGAAAATGTCCTTGGTATTTATGGTGACAGATTTCCCCGGTTCCCTGTTTTTAAGGTTGAGGCCGGCGAAACAAGCAAGAAGCTTGAAGTCGTTGAACAACTTGCCGAGAAACTGTTAGCGGCAGGGATTGACCGTACCGGATTTATCCTTGCCATAGGGGGCGGAGTGGTTTGTGATATTGCCGGATTCCTGGCATCAGTTTATATGCGGGGCATCCGATGTGCATATATTTCTTCGACTCTGTTATCTCAGGTAGATGCCAGCACCGGAGGAAAGAACGGTATCAATCTTGGGAACACAAAAAACATTCTTGGCAGTTTCAGGCAGCCCGAATTTGTGATCTGTGATCCTGTAATGCTGCATACTCTGCCTGAAGAGGAGTTTCTTTCAGGTCTGTCGGAATTGATTAAAACAGCCATAATAGGAAATGAACGGCTTTTTGAGATGATTGAACACAATTATGATGGAATTGAAGCAAGAGATACTGAGCTGCTTTCCCTGATGATTGGAATGTCTGTCAATTTCAAAGCCTCCGTCGTATCGGAAGATGAGAAGGAATCAGGATTAAGAAGGATACTTAATTTTGGTCACACATACGGACATGCAATCGAGATGCATAACTCACTGAAACATGGTTTTGCTGTTGCCTCGGGAATGGAGCTAGCAACTACTTTTTCATTTTCAAAAGGACTGATTACCGAAAGCGAAAGGAGAAGGATCGTGGATCTTCTTAAAAAGTATAAACTGCTCAGGGAACACAATATTCCTGATGATCAGATCGGACAATTTATCCTTCATGACAAGAAGAAGACCGGAACCGACCTTCATTTTGTATTTATAAACGGAATCGGCAAGGCATTAGTTGAAAAAATTCCTGTCGGGGAGGTCATCAGATTTTATAAACAATATAATTCAGGTAAACAAATCATTTAACCATGAATTCTTTTGGCAAAATTTTCAGAGTTACTCTTTTCGGCGAGTCTCACGGTCCTGCAATCGGAGTTGTTATTGATGGATGTCCGGCAGGGATACGGATCAGTTCAAATGATTTTACTTATGATCTTTCAAGAAGGATGAGTGGGGGAAAGGGGACAACCGAACGCAGGGAAACAGATCAACCTGAAGTAATAAGCGGGATTTATAACGGAGTTACCACTGGATCACCATTAACCCTGATCACAAGGAACAATGATAAAATCTCCTCTGATTATGATCAATATAAAAAAATACCTCGTCCGGGTCATGCAGATTTTGTTGCAGGGGTAAAATACTCCGGTTTCTCTGATCTGCGTGGAGGAGGTCATTTTTCAGGAAGGATAACCTGGGGAATTGTGGCTGCAGGGGTAATTGCAAAAATGATTGTCCGACCTGCTGAGATATCAGCAAAGCTTATTTCAGCCGGTGGTACTGTCGATGTTGAAAAAGCTCTCGAGAAAGCATTAGCTGACAGAGATTCAATAGGCGGAATAATTGAATGCCGGGTAGCCAGGTCTCCGAAAGCTCTCGGGGAACCTTTCTTTTATTCTTTTGAATCGGCAGTCAGTCAATTAATATTCTCTATACCTGCAATCAAGGGGATTGAATTCGGTTCCGGATTTGCGGCTGCAGGAATGAAAGGATCAGAGCATAATGATCCATTCATCGACATAACCGGAAAAACAGCTTCCAATAATGCCGGGGGAATAAACGGAGGTATCACTAATGGCAATGAGATCCTCTTCAGGGTGGCTGTCAAGCCAACATCATCTACAGGAGTCGGACAGAAAACTCTCAATTTTGAGAAAAATGAAATGGAAATCCTTAAAGTCCAGGGCAGACATGATACATGTATAGCATTGCGAATGCCTGTGATTATTGAAGCAGCCACTGCCATTGCAATGACCGATCTTTTAATGATCGACCGCGGTATTCATGAAAGAGGAAGGGGAGATTTATGATCAGGTCTTTACTTTGAGGACAAGAGCTTTTTTTGTCTTTTCAGTAATCCTGTATCTGTTATCAAGCCGCTTTCCAATTATCCAGACAATATTTCCTCCCGATTCGAGAATCAGAGTATTCTCCTTTTCGGTCAATGAGTATTTCTCATCGATAAGATAATCACTTATTTTTTTCTTTTTTGTCATTCCAAGAGGATAGAAGAAATCTCCCGGCCGCCACTTCCTGACAATTACCGGGAATATGAGTTTTCCTGCGTCAATTGACGCAACTGACGGATCGGAAGATATTCTGAACCGGCCCGTAGCCTCTTTATAATCTGCAACAGTTATTTCAGGTACATCGGTAAAACTGCCAATGTCGCTTATCTCGTATAATATGTTATGGCACGAAACCAAAGGTGATACAATTATTTCCGCCCTGTTTTTAATAATCCTGTGTGTCCGGGTAAAAACCCTGCTACCTGTTTTACCATCAACTATTCTCTGAAGATCCCTTGCAGTCGTCTCGGTTATTCCATATGGTCTGAACAGCTCGAAAAGCAGAGCGCTGTTTTGGACTTCAGATTTTAAAATGTTAATATTAAAGATAATGGTGTCTCCTTTCTGCTCCGTTACTTTTTTTCTTATTCCATTCACAAGATCAGATAAAATATCATAAACTTCACCGAGTTTGCCTGTGGTATCATTAAGTGTGGTCTCAACTGAAGGATTAATCTCTTGTAACAGGGGGATTACAAGATGCCTGATTTTGTTTCTTGTATATTTAACATCAGCGTTTGACATATCCTCTCTGAAAGCGATTTTATTGGCAGTACAGTATTCAGCAATTTTCTGTCGCGTGGCAAAAAGTAATGGTCTGATGATTTTATTACTTTTTGGTTTCATCCCTGTGAGGCCTGCAATGCCGGTACCTCGTGTAAGATTAATGAGAAGTGTTTCAATATTGTCGTTAAGATTATGGGCAACGGCAATACATTTATAATTATTTGCCTCCCTGATTTGCTCAAACCACCCGTATCTCAATTCCCTGGCTGCCATCTGGACAGAGATGCCATTAATCCCTGCAAATTTTCTGGTATCAAACCGTTTGAGATAAAACGGCATATTATTATTATCTGCAAATCTGCGGACCAGCTCTTCATCTTTATCAGACTCTTCTGCGCGCAAACAAAAATTACAATGGGCTATACCTGCTTCAATTCCTGCTTCAATAAACAGATGACTCATCACCATTGAGTCAATGCCCCCGCTGACTGCCAGAAGGATTCTGCCGTCTTTGGAGGCCAGGTGATTTCCATCAATATATTTCAAAAATTCCTCAAGCATTGATTGAATCTTCATTTCTTATCTGTAGGGTAAAATGGATGGAGGTCCGGGATCAAAGTTATCTGGTCTGAGCAACTGTTCGCCGGAGACTGTAAAGCGGTTAATGGCAGAATAAGCAGGCAGATTAGGAAAGAAGCTTAATCTGAACTGAAAGGTGTTGAATATCAGGTTGTCATTTCTGATTCTGAGTCCTAATCCCACACCCGTAAGTAAACTGCCATTCTCAATGAACTGGTTTGGTGCTGCAAGGAAAGCAAGATCAGCAAATCCGAAAAATGCAAACCTGAAACCATAAAAATTTATCGGACTGAACAATACCGATTCAAGGCTTAAAGATAATCTTTGAGCACCGTTTACAGAATCATTTCTGAAACCCGAAAATCCATTTCCGGAAGTATAAGTCAGGTATTCATCAGTGTAACGGGCAAATCCTCGTACATATTCCATTTTCACAAAGTTCCTGATCTTGTTACTTCTTATATACAGCAAATTTGAAAAATAGTTTATTCTTAAGGAGAGACGACCCTGTTCTATCTGGTTGCCATTGACATATGATGCGACTCCTGCAGCTGCATAGAAATAACCCAGTGATCTGGCTGATTCCCCAATTGAAAAATCGAGACCAAAGTAGCTCCTTTTTTTAAACTCGTTAATCTCTTTTCCTGCAGTGATCCTGAATAATCCTCCTTCCGGGACATCTTCGTTGCGGCCATAGCTGTAAATGAGACTGGTTTTGTAGTATTTCTGGATTGAAAGAGCAACAGAGCCAAGGAATAACCTGTATCTCTGAAGATTATGATATGAATCAGGAAGGATAAATGGCCTGTCGAATACATTATTGTTTGTAAACCTTGTTCCGATTATGATCCTAGATGCTGATGCCTCGTTAATCAAAAATGATCTGGAGAGCCAGTAATCCTGCAGGATATATTTCAGAGGCTCCGGTTCCGGTAAAGAATCAAGATCTTCACTAGTGATCATCTCCCTTATTGAGATCCCTCCGGCATATTTTGTGGTAGCACTGATCAGCTTACGGTTCATATCAAATCCGAAAGTTTTTTTCCCAAGCCCGTCAAAATAAAAGATTTTAAGGTTGATGAAAGTCCTTCTCAGGTTATTTACATTGTATTTTACGCCAAAACCTGGCGAATCAGAGTATTCGGCATCGAATGGAACCTCAATCCCGAATTCATGGCCCATTCCAAATATGTTTTTTTCAGTTACTGAAACGGATCCTTTCTCAATTCCGCTGAAATTTAATCCTGCTACAAGTGAATAGACATCTTTTGTCAGGATAATGATGTCTGCTTCCTCTTCGCTGACAGGGACAATTAGGATCCTCGCATCATCAATATACGGGAGTTGTCTGATAATTCTCTCATTTTCACTAAGAATAAGAGGCGAAACAGTGTCTCCCTCAGAAAAAAGAAGGTTTTTCCTTATTATGCTTTCATTTGTGTTGAAATGGGTTTTATTAAAGAGATTTTCAATTTTTGTCAGGTTATATGCTGATGGGTTATTAATATTTGTTCCAAAGACATTAAGTCTTTGAATGTTAATATTGCGGATTTTCTTACCTGAATAATCAAGATAATTAAGATCACTTGTTCCTATAAATCTTTTTTTATCAGTGGGTCCCGGTTTTATTACAACCAGGTCATAAAGTCTCTTCGTAATGAGTTTTCTGGAAGCTTTAATTTTCAGAGAATCCATGAAAACAAGAGTCTTATCAGTAATTGATAGTGAGTGAGGGATGAGGGATGAGGGATAACCAGCCAGTGTATCATGAATGGCTAACCTGATAGTGTCGTTTATATAAACCAGTTTTTTCCCTGGAATTCTCTGGAAAGTGTCTTGTCTGATATGATCCTGCGGGAAAGTAATATTACACAAAGCCATCAGAACCAGAATGGCGGTCAGCCTGAATGTTATCCTGTGTACTTTTGCAATATATGCATCAGGTTTCATGAGAATTATTGGTCAACACATCATCTGAGTTGAACTGATAACCAAGTCTTTTTCCGGTAATGACCCTTGAGTGTTGAATTTTAGCTTCAGCCTGACCAACGGTTGCTATTTTAACAGCATCGTACGGTGGGACTAGCAGGTCAAATTCAAGGGCATACTGAATTGCCGTCGAGATTATAATCTGTAAGGATGGGTTGGTTAGCTCTTCGTTTCCGAAATTTGTAAAAAGCATACCCATCTGTCTTTTCCCCTCTACAAAATATTGATTTTCATGGTTTATAAAGATCCTTGCTATCAGGTAACCCAGGTCGTCCAATCTGGAATACTTGAAAGAGTCGGCCAGAAAATTGTAAATATTTATTATTCCGGAATAGGCATTAAACTTGTTCTTCTGAATATAAGGGGTCCTCCATGCCGGATGTTCCCGGTCGAACTGAAAGATGTTTGAGTGCATACTGAAAAGCAGGAGATCTCCTGCTACCTTTAGCTGTGCATCAAAATTGCTACGATCGGTATATTCCATTTTAATCCTTGTATCAATTCCTCCAAGGTTTGTATTGACTTCCCTGGCAAAGTTTTTCAGAATATCCTTCACAGTTCCGAAGGCTTCAAGGGTATTATCATAAACCTTTTGCTTAAGTACGGATTTGTCTTTGAGAGTACCGATAATTGCCAGTTTTTTTTCATCCAGGTCCGACATAATATTAAGTGGTATTAGAAGAAATTTTGGACAACTAATTTATGAATTATTCCTGATAAATTAAAAGATGCTAGTAAGATCGTGCAAAAAGCACCCTTCGTTTTGAGGGTTTTCCTGAATAGATACATTTGCCTTCTTCTTCAGGGCTGTCAAATGGAATAATTCTGATTGTAGCTTTGGTCTCTTCCTTGATCTTTTCTTCAGTCTCCGGTGTGCCGTCCCAGTGAGCCATTATGAAGCCACCCTGGTTGTCAAGAATTTCGAGGAATTCACTCCATTTATCTATATACCAGGTGTTTTCGTTTCTGAACTTCACAGCTTTATTGTAAATATTCTTATGCATTTCATTTAAAAGCACGGGTATATAACTGATTATATCACTCACTGGTATGGTAACTTTTTCAAGAGTATCCCTACGAGCCACTTCAACGGTCCCGTTTTCAAGGTCGCGAGGGCCCATGGCAATGCGTACAGGGATTCCTTTAAGCTCATAATCGGCGAATTTCCAGCCGGGCTTATTGTTATCCCGGTCATCATATTTAACAGTCAGACCTGTTTTTTCAAGCTCCGATTTGATTTTTACTGCGACAGCAGAGAGATTGGAGAGTTGTTCAGTATTCTTGAAAATCGGAATGATGACCACCTGGACAGGAGCCAGTTTAGGAGGAATCACCAGTCCCCGGTTATCCGAATGGGCCATTATAAGAGCGCCTATCATCCTGGTTGATAAACCCCATGAGGTCGCCCATACATAATCAAGCTTCCCTGTCTTATCGGTAAACTGTACATCAAATGCTTTTGCAAAGTTCTGCCCCAGAAAATGGCTTGTCCCAGCCTGGAGCGCCTTCCCGTCCTGCATCAGCGCTTCAATGGCATAAGTGTCGAGTGCTCCGGCAAAACGCTCATTTTCACTTTTATAACCTTTAATTACAGGCAGAGCCATAAAATTCTCAGCGAATTCCGCATATACATTAATCATTCTTTCAGTCTCCTCAATTGCTTCTTCGCGCGTTGCATGGGCGGTGTGCCCCTCCTGCCAGAGAAATTCGGTAGTCCTGAGAAAAAGCCTTGTCCGCATTTCCCATCTTACAACATTGGCCCATTGATTAATAAGTATTGGAAGGTCGCGGTAGGACTTGATCCAGTTTTTATAGGAGTGCCAAATTATTGTTTCGGAAGTGGGACGAATGATAAGTTCTTCTTCAAGTTTGGCAGCAGGATCAACAATAATACCCTTTCCATTTTCATCGTTTTTAAGACGATAATGGGTAACAACTGCACACTCCTTGGCAAAACCTTCTACATGGGCAGCTTCCTTACTGAAGAATGATTTTGGTATGAATAGAGGGAAGTACGCATTGACATGACCGGTGGCTTTGAACATCCGGTCGAGCTCAGCCTGAATCTTTTCCCATATTGCATACCCGTTAGGTTTGATAACCATGCATCCCCTGACAGCTGAGTTTTCAGCCAAATCTGCCTTGATAACCAGATCGTTATACCATTGTGCATAATTCTCTTCCCTGTTTGTTAGAAACTTTGCCATTTTTTTGGTATGGTATTTGTTTTACTGATTGCAAAAAGTTCGCGTAAAAATAGAAAAACTTACAGAAACAAAAAAGGGAGGTTCATCATGAAAGCAAAATATTACATCGGAATTTTATCAGCCCTGCTTCTTGCAGGTTCAACTGTTAAAGCTCAGTATGCTGATAATGGCTATTACGGTAATGATGACACCAGAATAATAGTAAATAACTACTACGATGACTATGATTACTATTACTCTTCAAGGATTAACAGATTCCACAGGTCATATGCAGTTTTCGATTATTATTCTCCGGTCTTTACCGATACCTACTGGTACAGCTACAGACCTTATACCTGGGGATTAAGCATTTACAGGGGTGGATTAGGGTTCAGTATGGGATATAATACATATTACCCGGTCTATTACGGATATGACTGGGATTATTATTACGGGTATAATTACGGGTGGTACGATCCATACTACTCCGGTTCATACTAC
>DATKXL010000085.1:0-13497 GCA_035529055.1 Bacteroidales bacterium | reverse complement strand
ATTGCAGACTCATCGACAATAATTTCCGAACCGGTCATCTGTGCCAGCTCGTTCAGTACAGTACCAAGTCCTCCCCTCGTAAGATCTCTCATAAAATGTATCTGGCTGCATTCTTCTGTAAGAGCCCTGACCAGATGGTTCAGTGATACACAGTCAGAAACCACCGGCGAACTGAAACTCAGGTTGTTCCTCGCTCCAAGAACTGCAATTGCATGGTTGCCCACCGGGCCGTTGATTATTAGTTTATCTCCGGTTTGAATTCTTTCACCTGTGCCTATATGACCCAGTTCTCCTGTTAATATACCTGTCCCTGAGGTAGTTATAAAAATCTTATCACATTTACCTTTTTCGACAACTTTAGTATCGCCGGTTACGATCTTTACACCGGCATTCGCAGCCTCTTCAGCCATCGACCGGACAATAATTTCAAGGTCACTGAAGGGGAATCCCTCCTCTATTATAAATGACACAGCCATATAGAGCGGTACTGCGCCTGATACTGCAAGGTCATTTACTGTGCCGCATACAGCAAGTTTTCCAATATTGCCACCGGGAAAAAACAGAGGATCAACTACATACGAATCGGTAGTAAAAGCCAGTGTATAACCTGATTCCTTCAACAGTGCAGAATCAGTAAGAGGTTCAGTCATCCCAAAACTTTTAACAAAGAGATTTCTTATCAATGAATGGGTCAGATTCCCGCCGCTTCCATGATTCAATGTAATAAAATCACTCATTGAAATTGTATTTAAAAAAAGAGTTACATGCTCCTTCGTTAGAGACCATGCATGCCCCGACCGGATTTTCAGGAGAACAGATACTTCTGAAAAGAGAACAGTCGGAAGGAGTCTTTAATCCTCTGAGTATATCGCCGCACAGACAAGCAGGATTATCCTCATGGTGAATAACAGGTACAGGCATTATTTCCAGGGCATCGAAATTCGCGAATTCTTTACGCAGTTTCAGTCCGCTTGAGGGAATAACACCAAATCCCCGCCACGTGGTGTCGCAATATTCAAAGACCTCTGTCAGATTTCTCCTGGCAAGAACATTTCCCTCTTTATTAACAGCCCGTTTATATTGAATTTCTACCTCAGGTGTTTTGGAGTTAACCTGTCTTATAAGCATAATTATTGACATCAGAATATCAGCCGGTTCAAAGCCTGCAATAACGCACCCAAGATGGTATTTTTGAGGTAGGAATTCAAAAATTATTGATCCTGTGACAGTTGCCACATGTCCCGGACAAATAAATCCATCAAGCTCAGTGCCCTCCTTAACAATAACTTCCATTGCAGGGGGCATTATTTTATGAGCGCTTAACAGCCAGAGATTCTCTAAACCTGCTTCTTTTGTTTTTTTAATGGTAACAGCAGTTCCCGGAGAAGTAGTTTCAAATCCGATTCCCAGGAAGATGACTTTTTTGTCAGGATTATTTATGGCTATTTCAAAAGCTTCCAGGGCTGAAAGGAGTATTCTGATATCAGCTCCTTTCATCCTCTCCTTCTCAAGTGATGATTTTGATCCGGGAACCTTTATCAGGTCACCAAAAGTACCTATAATAACATCCTCCTTTTGAGAGTATGCGATTGCCTGATCGATAAAATCGGTACCGGTGACGCAGACCGGGCAACCCGGACCTGAGATCAGACGGATATTACCGGGAAGAAGCGAAGGGATTCCAAACCTGTGTATTGCAGATGTATGCCCGCCACATACTTCCATGAAAACATAGTTACCGACAGCAGATCTTTTAATTTGATCTGCGAGTCTTTTAATAAGATCTCTGTCCCGATACTCATCAATATGCTTCATCGCTGCTCACTTTCCTGAAAATCATCAATTTCTTTAAGCAGCTCAAGTGTTTCCAGCGCTTCTTTTTCGCTTATTTTCTGAATGGCAAATCCGGCGTGCAACAGGATATAATCACCGACTTTAACATCCTCTACCATCTGAAGGCCCGCTTTAAAAAGAGTCCCTCCGATCGAAACATCAGCAATATCTCCGTTAATGGTTACTATGAGGGCAGGAACACTCAGACACATAATCTGAAATTTTTTGAAGCAATTACCAGCTGACCCAGTGAAACACCTCCATCATTGGCTGGAACAAGATGATTTGTAAAAACTTCAAACCTGTTCCTGATCAAATTATCAATGGATTTTTCGACAAGGTATTTATTCTGGAACACACCTCCTGAAAGAACTACTTTATTTACAGATGTTTCCCTTCTTATTCTTTCAGATACTTCGAGTATCACCCTGGCGATTGTATTATGAAACTTTGCCGAGATCAATGAAATATCACCTTCCGGAAGTTCACTTAAAATTGCTTTCAGTGTTTCAGCAAAAATAACTGTTTTGTCGAAAGTAAATGGATAATATAAATCTGTTTCACAATCAATTGTTGATTCAAGGCGGACAGGCGATTCGGAATCAAAGGTACTTTTTGAACATAATCCGGTAATTGCAGAAACCGCATCAAATAAACGTCCGGCACTGGAGGTAAGTGGTGAATTAATTCCCTTAAGTATCATATCTCTTACTAATGTCAGATTTTCTGTTTCAATTGATTTAAAGAGAGGCAGGGATGTATAATCGATATCCTCCCCAAAGTATTTGAACAGATAGGAAAAGGCCATCCTCCAGGGTTCGTCCACAACTTTATCGCCTCCTGGCATTGGTACATAATCGAAATGAGTAAACCTTGTAAATAGCTCACAGTCAGCAATCAGAAACTCCCCTCCCCATATATTTCCATCTGTCCCATAACCTGTTCCGTCCATACTTATTCCAATAACTCTCTCATCCAAACCATATTCTGCCATACAGGAAACAATATGGGCATGATGATGCTGAACCTTTAAAAGAGGAATCTGTAAGGATTTTTCTAGATCTGAAGCATAAACTGTTGAAAAGTAACCGGGATGAAGATCACATACAATATGCTCCGGTTTAAACCTGAAAAGAGCCGTAAATCTGTCAATTGACTCTTTGAAAAAATCGTAAGCAGGTAAATTCTTTAAATCACCTATATATTGACTCATTATCGCCTGATTGTTCTTGCCGATACAGAAACTGTTCTTCTGTTCAGCACCTAAAGCAAGTATCCCTTCAACATTGAAAGCCAGGTCCACCGGTCGTGGGACAAAGCCCCTGGAGCGCCGGATCAGACTTATTTTATTGTCAATCATTCTTATTACTGAATCATCTGTCCTGTTATGGATATTTCTGTTATAACTCACAACAGAATCCGCAACTGCTGCCAGATGCTCTTCGGCCCGGGCATCATCGATAATTATAGGTTCCTCTGACAGATTACCGCTTGTCAGCACCACAGCAGGAGTCTCGAGAAGCCTGAACAATAAATAGTGAAAAGGCATATAGGGAAGCATGGCTCCTGTTGTTTTCAATCCATTATTTACGGCTTCAGCCAGAGGTTTTTTCTGTTTGAGTATAAGGACAGGTCTCCTCCATGAGAGCAGTTCTTTTTCTTCGCTTTCATTAACAAAACAATAATTCCTGATGTCTGAAATCTCTCTGAACATTACGGCAAAGGGTTTTGCATCACGCTGTTTTCTGGTTCTTAATTCGGTAACAGTACAGTTATTCAGAGCGTCACACATCAGAAAATAACCGCCTATACCTTTAATTGCAACAATTTCACCTCTGGATACCTGTGATGCGACCTCTTTTAGTATTTGCTCTGTACCTGTAATAGTTTTCCCGTTATCTTTAAAATGGTATTGCGGTCCGCATGAATTACAGGCAATTGGTTGTGCGTGAAACCGACGATTGAGAATATTGTTATATTCTGTATTACATTCTTTGCACATCACGAAATCCTTCATGGATGTTCCGGGGCGGTCATAGGGTAGCCCTTCAATGATTGTAAATCTTGGTCCGCAATTGGTGCAATTTATAAAAGGGTATTTTAATCTTCCGGGGTCTGTTGAAAGGTCGGCGAGGCAATCATTACAGACAGCAATATCAGGACTGACCTCAGTGATCTGATCATCAAAATATTTACTGCCGGCAATACTGAAACGATTATACCCTTCAATTGATCTTGGATTTACTTCGATGGATTTTATCTGAGAAGCAGGAGGAGCGTTTTCAAGGATGTCATTGCTGAACCTGTCAATACTCTTCATGTCGCCCTGTACGATCACAGAAACCCCGTTGGTCCTGTTATCCACCTCACCATACAGGCCATGTTTAGCTGCAAGTCTGCAGATAAAGGGACGGAAACCTACACCCTGGACCAGGCCCCTGATCAGTATTTCATATCCTTGTATAATAATTCTATGTTTTTTAAGCCGTCAGCTTTGATCTGTCTGTGCACACAATAAATGACACTCTCCAGTTCATCGCAAAGGTTGACATTATTTATAACCACATCAGGCGGCACCTTAAGAAGAAAAGGGGCAAAATTGACAATTCCCCTTATACCGAGTCTTACCAGTTCGTCGCTAACCTCCTGTGCCGATATTTCGGGAACCGCAATTATTGCAACTCTTACCCTGAACCTGTCTATTATTTCCTGTAACCGGCTCATCGAATATACAGGAATATCAGATCGTATTTTCTGTTTGAATGGGTCAATGTCAAATGTGGCAACAATATTCATATTGCGCTGAACGAATTTGCTGTATTTTGAAAGTGCAAGTCCCATATTACCCATGCCTATCAGGACAATATTATGGTCTTTGTTACGGTGAAAGATATTCTCCATTGTTTCGAGAAGATCATTTATCTCATAACCACCCCTTTTGTTCCCTTTAATATTAAATTCTGAAAAGTCTTTCCTTACCTGGTCTGAAGTTACTCCTGTCTCATTTGCCAGGGTATATGAAAACACTTTTTCTACACCCATTATCTTTAACCTGACCAGACAGGCCCTGTAGAGGAAAATTCTTTTCAGACTGTTTTTAATAACGTATTTTGTGATTTGTTTCACATCATTTATGTATAAATTATTTCATAATGCAATTAATTCACAATATTTTATCTGAACAACATTTTAATATCCTATTGATATTGTGTATATTAAATATTGTTAATGTATTTTGTTACAAAAATAGACATATTTTTATTGATTATTGTTTCCTTTGATTATAATTTTATATGTGAATGTTATCACATAAATGGAATACCTGATTATTAATAAAGAAGAGTGGGATAAAACCATCGAACAGCTGCTGTTATCCTATACCATTTTCGCTACTGTGAAAGATGAATTTGGTCTGGATTATGAACTGGTAACACCTTCAAATATTGAAAGGATATCATACAACAAACCTAAGCCGGCAACCTCTCTTAAAAGTTTCTTTCTGCCTATTAAAGAGAATGTTACTTCCGGAAGGCAGCGTGAAAAACAAAGGATCATCTTAGGTGCTCCGAACTGTGATATCGAAGGATTAGGAATACTGGATGAAATCTACCTTGACAAAGATTTTGATGATATCTTCTACAGGCAGCGTCGTGAAAACAGTGTATTGATCTCTTCCGATTGTTTTGGCATACAGGAGCATTGTCATTGTCTGTCATATGATGTTAAACCTTATTCGACCTCCGGTGCTGATCTGGCTGTGATACAGCAAAGTGGATTGATGATCCTGCGTATTATCACGCCGAAGGGTAAGGAGTTTGCCAGTCAGCTGTCGCTGGTGAAAAAACCAGATGACGAGACCTTTATTTCTGCAATTGAAAAAGAACATAATGTCACTGAAGCACTGCTTAAGGCTTCAAATAAAGGATTACCCGATTATAAGAATACCGGTACACTTGTCAAAAATGCAAAGGCAGAGATCTGGGTAAAGTACTCTTCCACCTGTGTCTCATGCGGTGCATGTACAACAATTTGTCCGACCTGCTCATGTTTTCTTCTGATCGATAAACCGGGGTTTGAAAAAGTGAAACAGCTTGATGCATGCCAGTATCCGGGATTCGAAAGAGTAGCAGGTGGTGAGGACGGACTACACGAACTGCCCACACGGTTCAGGAACAGGTATATGTGTAAATATGTCTGGAAACCTGAGAAATTTAAATCACTGGCCTGCACCGGCTGCGGAAGGTGCATCGAAGCTTGCATTGGCAAGATTAATAAGAATGAGTTATTTATTGAGCTAGCAGGATAGAGATCTATGCCGAACAACAAGAATATATATAAGCCCATCAGGGCAAAACTGACAGATGTTATTGATGAATCGCCTCTGATAAAAACATTTGTTCTTGTTCCTGAAGAAGAGTTCTCATTTAAAACCGGCCAGTTCATTGAATTATCAGTTGACGGTATCGGGGAAGCTCCATTCACACCCTCCTCCTCCCCGCTTGTTTCAGAAACTCTTGAAGTAACAGTTATGAAAACAGGTTATGTCACAGAGTACATGCACAATCTGAAGCCAGGTGTCCATATGGGTATAAGAGGCCCTTACGGACGAGGTTATCCTGTTGAAAAGTTTTCAGGGAAAGAGGTGCTTATCCTCGGAGGTGGCTGTGGACTTGCTCCAATAAGATCGTTGCTTTATGCACTCGAACACATTAAAGATAACCTTGAAAGAGTGATCCTCTGTTATGGATCAAAGACCCCTGCCGACTGTATTTATAAACCACTCTTTAACCGTCTTAACAACACAGAAAAATTTGAAACCTATCGCACGGTTGATAAACCGGATGACGATTGGAATGAATCAGTTGGGGTAGTGACCAATCTGCTTAATAAAATCAGGATAGACCTTAAGAACTCACTTGCAGTGGTATGTGGTCCTCCGATCATGATGAAATTCGGAACCATCAGACTTCTTGAGATGGGATATAAAGAGGATGAGATCTATCTTTCAATGGAAAAAAACATGTCGTGCGGCCTGGGAAAGTGCGGTCATTGCATGATGGGTGAGTTTTTTGTCTGTAAGGATGGACCTGTTTTTACATACAATGAGATAAAAAACACTCCTGATATTTGGAAATGATAATAATGTTATCATGAAGCTTCTTTTAGATATGACAAAGCTCCGTTCAGCACTGGTTGAAGACTCCGGTCTGAAGCTGCCTGAAGGCTGTTTCTACCAGTCACTCAATGCAGACGGTCTTAAAACAATAAGGGAGCTTGCAACATTCAGGTTTACCTGCAGAAGATGTGAGGATGCCCCTTGCATAAGCGTCTGTCCTGCCGAGGCACTTGAGAAAGATGAAGATGGTATTATAAGCCGTTACACCAATCTTTGCATATCATGTAAGTCGTGTGTTACAATCTGTCCGTTCGGGACAATGATGACAGACTTCTTTAAGCATCACAGAAATAAAGATCTTTTCTATGATCTGACTGACAAAAAGGAACTTGAATTGTTTATTAATGCCTGCCCTGCAGGTACTGTATCGGTTGTTGAATATGACGAATCACCTGATCAGAATATTTACAAACTCAATGATCAGATTTTAATAAGAGACTATTTATATACTACTGTAAAACAGTAAATTAATTACTTATGGCATTTAATCTTTTTTATTTCCTTGTCTTCCCCGGCCTGCTTTTTGTGTCTGTCACAGGCGCATTCCTCTCATGGTTTGACAGGAAAATCACTGCCAGGGTTCAATTCAGGAAGGGACCTCCTCTCTTGCAGCCATTCTACGATTTTTTCAAGCTTTTACTGGTCAAAGAGACAATATTGCCAAAGCATGGCTCACCTCTTATTTTTCTGCTTGCACCAGTATTCTCAGTTTTTGGGGCCACTATGGCAGGTGTATTTATACTCCTTCCCCTGTTTAATATAACGACCGGCTTCAAAGGCGACCTTCTTGTAATCTTCTACCTTCTTACCATCCCTTCATTCTCCTATATTATAGGCGCCCTGGCATCAGGCAATCCCCTTGCAGCAGTTGGCGGATCGAGGGAAATGAAGCTTATCCTCAGTTATGAACTCACCTTTCTTCTTTTAATTGCAGGGATCATAATGAAATGCGGACAACAATTTGATCTTTACAGCATTATACAGACGCAACAAGCCGGATCACCGTTTATCGGTACTATTTCCGGAGTGTTGCTTTTTATTGTTGGTATATTCTGCATTCAGGCCAAGCTTGCACTTGTACCTTTTGATATGCCTGAAGCAGAGGCGGAAATCACCGAGGGTATTTTCATTGAGTATTCAGGTGCGCCTTACGCGATGATTAAACTCACAAAATACATTATGCTGTTCATTCTTCCGGCATTTCTTGTTGCCTTGTTAATGAATGGTTTCAATCTGAATGGAATAAATATCTTGTGGGCAATACTTAAAATTATTCTGGTAGTACTCCTTCTTACACTAATAAGGAATACGAATCCCAGGTTAAAAATAAAACAGGCAATCAATTTCTTCATGGTATGGATGAATTTGCTTGCTGTTATTGCACTGGTACTGATTGGATTTGGTTATTAAAATTTTATAATCGTGGGGTTTAAAAGTTTTTGTTTCAAAAAATCTCTTTGGGTCTTTCACTTCGGGGGAGCTTCGTGCAATAATTGTGATATAGAGATACTTGATTGCCTTACTCCACGGCATGATCTGGAACGTTTCGGCATCCTGCTCGTGGGAAGCATACGGCATGCAGATGTACTGCTTGTAAACGGTTCCATTAATAACCGCGATAAAGAGCGGCTTCTGGAGATTTATAAACAGGCTCCCAGACCGATTCTTGTTGTGGCAATAGGTGCCTGCGGCTGCACGGGAGGAATTTTTGCCGAGGGTATCACTTTTGCCGGGCCCGTTGATAAGATAATACCGGTGGATGCGTATATCCCGGGTTGTCCGCCAAAACCGGAGGCGATAATAGCGGGTATTGTGAAGCTGGTCAATAAATCGTAGGTGAGGGGTGCGGGGTGCGGGATGCGGGGTGCGGGGTTTAGAGTTCAGAGTTAAAAAAGGATATAGTGTAAATGAAATAAATGGATAAAGAGATTGAGATAGTAAAATTAAAAGAATACTTCAAATCTGATATTCTTAAAGTATTTGTTAAGAATGAGAAGCGTATTACTGTTACTGTCAAACCTGTTGCAATAGTTGAAATCGCAGGGTATTTATATAAAACAGCAGGTTTCAGGTTTATTATCGCTACCGCATTGCATACAAAAAAAGGATTTGAGGTTCATTACCATTTCAGCAAAGATGATTCCGGACTGATACTTAATATTCATGTCATCCTCGATAAAGAGAATCCACAGATTGAATCTCTGTCGAATATGTTTAACGCATCAAACTGGATAGAAAGGGAGATGCATGAGCTGTTCGGTATCAATTTCCTCAATCATCCCAATCAGGAGAAGCTGATATCAGAAGGTAACTGGGCTGAAGGTGTCTATCCTTACAGGAAGGAGTTTAAGTATTAAACTGAATCAAACAATGAGCAAAAAAACACTCATACCTATCGGACCCTATCATCCTTTGCAGGAGGAGCCTGAGTTATTCAAGCTATATTGCGACGGCGAAATTGTCAGAGATATAAAATGGGAAACAGGGTATAATCACAGGGGGATAGAAAAGCTCAGTGAATCAAAAACTTACGAGCAGATCTTTTTCCTTGTAGAACGGATCTGCGGGATCTGTTCCACTTCACACCCATTTGCATTTGCAAACGCAGTTGAAGAAATCGCTGGTGTGGAGATTACCGACAGGACAAAATTTATCAGATCAATTATTGGCGAACTTGAGCGTATTCACAGCCACCTCCTATGGGTTGGCCTTGCGGGTCATTTTCTTGGGTATAACACTGTATTCATGTGGGCATGGAAATACCGTGAGCCCATTCTCGACCTGTTCGAAATGATCACCGGTAACCGGAACAGTTATGCTATGTTCAAGGTAGGAGGTGTACGAAGGGATATAGAAAACAATAAGATAACCACCATTCGCAAAGTGATGAGTGATGTTAAGAAAAAGACCGATCTCCTTGCGGGCGCTGTTATGGATGATCCTGTCATTCATGCAAGGACAAAAGGTGTTGGCATCCTCACAAAACAGGATGTGATTGATTATGCAGCCGTAGGACCTACAGCAAGAGCCTCAGGTGTGGCCATTGACATCAGGAAAGATGACCCATACGCCGCTTATCCCCTTGTCAACTGGAAAGTCATTACAGCCAATGGAGGAGATGTATTTGCCAAAGCTGAGGTCAGGCTTCTTGAAATGTATGAATCCATTTCAATAATTGAGCAATGTCTTGATGGTTTGGAGAAAGAAAAAGAGGGTGATATAAATGTTAAGGTAAAGGAGATACCCGAAGGTATGGGAACAGGGCGGGCAGAGGCACCCAGAGGTGAAGTGTTCCATTGCGTATTCTCCGATGGCTCCAACTCACCTGCCCGGCATAAGATAAGAGCTCCAAGCTATACCAATATTGCAACTTTTAAAAAATCCTGCGTCGGCCAGACAATTGCGGATGCCACCATATCGCTTGCTGCCGTTGATCCATGTTATTGCTGCACCGAGAGGATGGCATCAGTTTACGATATCAGCTCAGGTGAAAAAATTATGAATGCCAAGGAGCTGATAGAATTATCAATTAAGAGGACAGCTGAAATAAAGAAAAAACTTATCCTTCCTGAATGAACGAGTTTATCTCCATAGTATCTCAGCCTTCTGTTTGCAATTTTCTGCAGTTTATGATAGTGATTCCCATAGCTGCCGGAATTCTCCTGTTCGTATTACCTGACAAATACACAACTGTTAAAGGAGTATTTTCATTAATAATCAGTTTTATAACGGGCTACATGTCGATAGCGCTCTTCAGCTCAGCCATTCAGATGATCGGGCTGGATGATATAGCTGCGAAATCGTGCAGTACATTGTTAGGCATCAATATCCTTGAGAATTCCACTCAGTTTATAACATTGACATTTGACAACTTAAGCAAGCTTATAATTCTGTTTATCAGCCTTTTTGCTTTTCTAATCCTACTCTATTCACTTGTTTACATAAGGAAAGGGAGGGTTAAGAACTATTACCCATGGTTCCTGATTACGCTTGGTTGTTCCTATGGCGCTGTTTTGTCAGATAATTTGTTGCTTTTCCTTACTTTCTGGGGAATACTTGGAATAACCCTTTATAAACTGATTCCGGGACGGGATGAAGAGAGTTCTGCAACTGCCAAAAAGACCCTTATACTTGTCGGCGCGTCGGATACCATTATGATTGTCGGGATTGCCTTGTTATGGAGGCTGACTGATTCGCTGAGCATGAATGAAATATCACTTCCTACTACCAATATCCTTTCAATAGCCGCCTTTCTCGCCTTGCTGGTTGGCAGTTTTACAAAAGCAGGGGCCTTTCCGTTCCATACATGGGTTCCCGATTATGCTAAAGATGCACCTGCATCATCATCTGCACTTTTGCCAGCCTCGCTCGATAAGCTGCTTGGCATCTATTTCCTGGCACGGATAACAACTGACCTGTTCGTTCTTGATCAATGGATGACACTGCTGCTGCTGATAACAGGAGTTACCACAATAATCATTGCAGTTATGATGGCATTGGTCCAGCACAATTACAAACGATTGCTGGGATTTCATGCTGTTTCACAGGTCGGTTATATGATACTCGGTTTTGGACTTGGTTCACTTATCGGGATAGCTGCCGGTCTTTTCCATATGATTAATAACGCTATTTATAAAAGCGGACTGTTCCTTTCAGCAGGCAGCATAGAGTACCGGACTGGTGAAGAAAATATTGATGAGCTGGGAGGTCTTTCAAAAGCTATGCCTGTTACATTTGCCGTTTCTCTGATCTTTGCAATGTCTATTTCGGGCATCCCTCCATTTAACGGTTTTGCCTCAAAATGGATGATCTATCAGGGTATTATTGATTTCGGAGCCGGAGCAGGTATTGCAAACAAGCTCTGGGTGATATGGCTCGGTCTGGCAGTGCTGGGATCAGCTCTTACACTTGCAAGCTTTATTAAATTCATTGGAGGAGTATTTCTGAGCCGTCGAAAAACTGCTTTTGAAAAAGTTCGGGAGGTGCCCGCTTTGATGTGGATGCCAATGGTGGTGCTTGCATTGTTCTGCATTCTGTTTGGAGTATTTGCAACCAACTTCGTTGTACCACGTCTATTTATGCCGGTAACCGGCGAGTTTCAGTTCACGGGCTTCTGGAATTCAACCTTTGTCTCATTCCTGATTGTGATCACTATTGTACTTGGTGCAATTGTCTATCTGGCTACCGGTCTGAAGAAATTCAGGAGTGAGGAGAGTTTTATAGGTGGTGAAAGCATGCAGGAAGAAACAGGTTACCCGACACCGGAATTTTATAAAACTATCGGTGAATTCAGATTCTTTGCCTTTATGTACAAAAAAGCAGAGGAGAAACTATTTGACATATATGACCTGTCAAAACAGTTTGTTTTGTGGTTCAGTCATAAACTGAGTGAAGGTCATAATGGTATACTGACAGGTTATATTATCTGGGTGTTTGCCGGATTGATTATTATGTTGCTTATAATGATTTAATTAAAGGCGGTTGTTATGGAACTGGCACTATCAATTATCATTGGATTCATGATTCTGGGAGCGCTTTATGCAATACATGCCAGGGATCTTCTTTCAGCCGTTATCGCGGGTGGAATAGTGGGGTATGGACTTGTTATCTGTTTTCTTCTCCTTAAGGCTCCCGACCTGGCAATTGTACAGATCGTTGTGGAAACAATAACGCTTATCATAATGGTTGCCGTTGTTCTCGACAGCTCCCGTGAAGAAGCCTTCAGCAAGCCTGATAAGCAGGATTATGTAACTGCTGTGACAGGGATCCTTATTTTACTGGTGTTGTTTTATTTCCTGAAAATTGCGGCCGGCACACTTGATTCTTTCGGAGAAGGCACACTTCGCATGGCAACATCATATATTGAGGGTGCAACCGAAAAAACGGGCAGTGCAAACCTTGTAACAGGTGTTATTTTCGATTTCAGGGGTTATGATACCCTGGGTGAAGCTACGGTACTGATAACTGCAGTGCTGGGAGTGTTGACAATACTCAGGATCAAAGGAAAGAAGTAAGGGCACAGAGCTCAGGGAGCAGGGTAAAACGAAAAACGAAAAACGCGAAACGAAAAACGAAAAACTAATCAATGAAAGGAATGACGATCATAGTGAAGAAAACGACCCAGCTTATTGCGGGAATAGTTTTTCTTTATGGCATTTACATAATCATTCACGGACATCTCACTCCGGGTGGTGGCTTTGCCGGAGGAGTTATCGTAGCAGGCGCTTTCATACTTCTGATCCTGGCATACGGGAGTGATTTTCTGAAGCTTGTAAAGGAGGAGGCAGGCTCTACCTTGTATGAAAATCTCGCTGTCCTGGTTGCCCTTTTCCTGGCGATCTCCGGATTACTTTTCGGCACCCGTGTCTTTTTCCTGAACTGGCTTCCAAAAGGGACTCCGGGAGAGCTTGTAAGCGCAGGCATGCTGCCGCTATACAATATTTTTATCGGCATTGAGGTTGCTGCCTCAATCCTGTCTATATTCCTGG
>DATKXL010000084.1:0-8735 GCA_035529055.1 Bacteroidales bacterium | reverse complement strand
TATGCCCTTTCAGCCGGTGATGGAAAAGTGTGGATCGCTGCCTGGGGAGGTGGAGTAATCGAATACAATACAAAAAACAAACAGTTCAGGGATTATACAGATCCTGATGGTTTTATGGAGATTGATCTGCAGCCTGATGATGGTGTCGTTCACGATATTACATCAGCAACATCTTATGCCGACAGTATCTTGTGGGTTTCGACCTATTTTGGTATGAGCCGCTACGATGGCAAAAACTGGAAGGGCTATTTCGATCACGACAGCGGCCTGGCCAGCAACTTCATCAACTTTCTCAGAGCTGAAGGTCCGGTAGTATTTGTCTGCTGCGATAACGGATTAAGCAGCTTCAACGGAAAGACATGGGTTACTTACAAGAAAAATGACAACGATGAGAATGGGAAGGCTATGATAATAAATGGTAACACAGTAGTAAGGGAAGTACCCTTATCTCCATCCATTTCGCATAATTTTATAATCGGTGTCGATGCCGAGGATGATGTTCTATGGATTGCCACATCGAAAGGTGTAAGCCGCGGAGAGCTGCTCAGGTAAATTATTGCAAAACAAATAAAGACTTAGAATATGAAACCACAAATTACGATTTTTCTGATTCTTATCCTGATTTTTCTGTTGCCGGCTGCATGGGTCAGCGGACAGGAAAAACCAGTTAACTATGGCAATATACCGGATGAGCTGGTTGCCTATGATAAATATCAGAAAGCCTATAAGTATCATTTCCTAGAACCAATAAAGTTTTACGGCGCGGGACGCGAGAAGCTGCCTCCTGCTGATCTGAAGGAAGTAAGGATCGGGTTTCTGGGGCCGCTGGAAGGATCAATAATTGTATCTCTTGGAAAGCAAATGCTGCAGGGATCCATGCTGGCTATTGAAGAAGCCAACAAGAAAGGCGGATATAAGGGCATTCCGTTTAACCTGATGGTACATAATGATGTAGGGTTATGGGGTGCTGCAGCAAATGAGATAGTTAAAATGGATGACGAAAAAGTGTGGGCATGGCTTGGTTCTATCGACGACATTGTCTCGCATGTGGCTATAAGGGCAACTTTGAAGCTGGAAATTCCCAATGTCAATACGGGAGATCCTGATCCTACTTTTACTGAAACAGCCATACCATGGGTTATACGTACAATTCCCGACGATCGTCAAAGTTGCTATGCATTGGTAAACCAGATTTTTATTAAGGACAAACATTCACGGGTTGCCGTAATAAGAACAAATAACCGTTACGGCAGGGTGGGTACCTTGCATTTCAACCGTTCATCCACACGTATTGGATTTCCTATAATCATAGAAGAACTGTTCAACGATGGAGAAACAAACTTTGACAAACAGATTGAGCGGGTAAAGAAAATATCGCCTGATGCTATATTGATCTGGGGAAATGCCAAAGAATCAGCACTTATTCTGAACCGGATCCGTGAAATGGAGATGTATCAACCGGTATATGGCTCCGACAGGATGGTTAAATCAGAATTTCTTGAAATTGCGGGTAAAAATGCTGAAGGTGTTGTTGCTACATGTCAGTATAATCCCAATGCAGATATTCCAAAACTAAAAGCATTTAAGGCCAATTATTTTAAAAGGTTTGGTCAGGAGCCAGACGTATTTGCTGCTCATGCCTACGATGGGATGAACATAATTATTGAGGCAGTTCATAAAGCCGGGGTGAACCGTGCGTTGATCCGTGATGTGCTTACAGACATGGAAACTTTTCAGCGGTATGAAGGTGTCACAGGCAAGGTCATCTTTGATGCAACCTGGAATAACATAAGACCCATCTATATGGCTAAAATAAATAAAGGCAAATTTGAATTTTCTCCCGCTCCTCATTTTAAGCAGGATGAGTATATATACAAGAAAGCTAAAGTTGGATATTAATCTTATAGGAGAATAAAAAATGTCGATAAATCCATTCAATCATCCGGCTAATGAAATTTTTTCCGTTCCTGTAAGGGTAAGTCGTGAATCGAGACCGGATATGACAATAGTCAGTGTTAACGGAGTTGAGATTGGAGGCACTGAAGTTGTTGTGATAGCCGGCCCCTGTGCTGTCGAGAGCAGTGAACAATTGTATGAAACTGCCAGGGCGGTTAAGAATGGAGGAGCACGGATATTAAGAGGAGGCGCCTTCAAACCACGTTCTTCACCATATAACTTTCAGGGTCTCGGAGAGGAAGGATTGAAAATGCTTAGTGACATAAGCAGGGAAACAGGGCTGCCTGTCGTAACAGAAGTCATGGATACCCGACAGGTTGAAACGGTTTACAAATATGCTGACATGATGCAGGTAGGTTCACGTAATATGCATAACTATCCGCTTTTGAAAGAAGTGGGTATGCTTCGAAAGCCGGTATTACTCAAACGTGGTATGATGGCCACTATCGCAGAATTTTTACTTGCTGCCGAATATATACTCAACCAGGGCAACGAACAGGTAGTACTGTGCGAACGCGGTATCCGTACTTTTGAAAATTCTACAAGAAATACCCTTGATCTTAGCGCTGTACCGATGCTTAAACGGCTATGCCATCTCCCCGTAATAGTGGATCCCAGTCACGGAACAGGGCTGCGATGGATGGTGCCATCGATGGCAAAAGCTGCTGTTGCTGCCGGAGCTGACGGTCTTATCATGGAAGTACATCATAAACCCGAAGAAGCATTGTGTGACGGCCAGCAATCACTCTATCCTGATGAATTTGCGCAATTGATGACCGATCTTAAGAAAATTGCCCTGGCTGTCAGCAGAGAAATATCATTGCCACAACCTTTCGACAAATGAAGGTTTTACAGGATCAGCCCATGAAATTATTTAAAGCGGTATTTCAGGTTTACCTGATCTTCACCTTACTGGCAGTTGTTATCGAAAATGCAGCGGCTTCCCGGTTGCCTGAGGAGCCGGATCAGACAATAAAAATCGGATTGTTAATACCTGACAATAAATCCATAGCAGCCAGGCAGGGCGCCGAACTCGCAATCAGGAAAGCTAACGAAAAGGGAGGATTAAATGGCTGCCCTTTTCAGATTGTGGTCCGTTCAATGGAGGGCCCCTGGGGAACAGGCTCCAAAGAGGCCGTCAGCATGATTTTTGAGGAAAAAGTATGGGCCATTCTCGGTTCACATGATGGAAGAAATGCACACCTGGTTGAACAGGCATGTACAAAAGCAGGTGTTGTTTTCGTTTCAGCATGGGCAAGCGATCCGACACTGTCCCAGGCTTTCGTCCCCTGGTTCTTTAATTGTGTGCCGACTGATCTACAGCAGGCTGCTGCATTAATAGAAGAAATTTATAATAAGAGGAAATTCAATAAGGTTGCAACCGTATCCGATAATGATTATGATTCAAAACAAGCTCTCGATAACTTTTTAAAAAGAACCAGGCTGGCGGAAAAAACTGAACCGGTACAGTTCTTTTTTGAAAACTACAGTAATAATTTCAACGCTTTACCTGATCAGATTAACAAGGCAGACATAAATTGTATTGTCTTATTTTGCAGGCCTGTTGTTTCGTTGAAAATTATTCAGGCATTACAGCAAAGAAAAATGAACCAGCCTGTTTTCGGACCATTGTATCTTCTTAATGAGAATGAATTATCAGGCCGGGAATTACAAAATTACGATTACGCCCTCCTGATTCCTACAGGGAACTGGTCGGAAACAAAAAGTACAGCCTTCAGGCAGGAATTTATGGACACATATGGAAAATCTCCGGGGATGGTTGCAGCTTATGCTTTTGACGGCATGAGTCTGCTTATTGAAGCTCTTAGAAAAGCAGGCAGCCCTGATCGTGAAAAAATTCAGGAAGCCTTATCGGAAATATACTATGAAGGAGTTACCGGACTAATCGGGTTTGATGACAAAGGAAACCGTTTTGGTATTTATGACCTGAATTATATAAAAAACGGCGTCCCGGTAACTATTGACAGGGATTGACTATCAGGTTATTAATGGAAGTCATTCATTTTGAAACCGTATAAGCTTAAGTAAAAGTTCTTTTTTCTTACTTTTGATAGCATGAAAACCTGTGACATTATATTATTAATCCTCTGCTCCTTATTTCTGTCGAACTGCAGGAATTCTGAAGAGAAAAACAAACAAAAATCAACGGATCTTGTCACCGTCAGAACCCTCGGACTGGCATATCTGGAGGAATTTAAGCTTGACGACGCCGAAAAGGAATTCCTGAAGTTTATTGACCTGGCTCCAGATGAAAAGTTAGGATATGCTAATCTGGGATTAACATATTTAAGGATGGGCAAATATCAGGAAGCTGAAAAACAACTTATCAAAGCAATCAAAATTGATCGCGAAGATCCTGATATCAGGCTGATATTGTCAACAGTTTACCAGATGAAAGATGAGCCGGAAAGTGCAATTTCCCAACTCAAAGAAGCACTTCTCTATTCTCCCGATCATATAAAAACACTTTATAACCTTACTGAAATCTACTCAACCCGCTCTGATGAAGAATCTCAGAAACAACGGGAAGAGTATATGCTTAAGCTTGTCGATAAAGCACCAGGGAATATAGTTCTGCGTCTTAACCTTACTGATATTTTCATCAGGAAAGGGAATTACGATAAGGCGATTGAACAAATGGAAACAATTCACAAACAGTTTCCCGAATTTCACAAGGATGCAACTGAATATTATGATAAAACGCTTTCATATTTACGTAGCCCCGACAAAAATAATTTGTTAAGCACATTTATAATATTTCATAATTATTTAAAGGTTACTACTCCCTATCAGGCTGGCATTATGGATTTAAAAGGGCCGGGAGGTGCTCTGATTGGTTTTCCGGTAATAACTTTTGAGCGGCAGAATTTATCGCAGCCAAGTGAATTTAGATCCCTGCTTGATGCGATCAGCTACACTGATGTTACATCAGCAGCAGGTTTGGATATCGCCGGAACATTCGACCCTGGTAGAAACGCTGAATTTAAACAATCTTCGGTTGCAGAGGCAGGGGATTATGATGGGGACGGAGATATCGACCTTTATGTTAGCAGCTACGACCTTAAATCATCTTCCTTTAAACACTATTTATTCAATAATGAAATGGGCCGGTTTAAAGATGTTTCAGGCAATTCCGGCATCAGACATTCCGGAAAAGAGTCCTCGGCTATTTTCGCTGATTATAACAACGACGGATTTCTCGATCTGTACATAATAAAAGAAGGAGGAAATATCTTATATCGGAACACAGGAAAGGGAACATTTGAAGACGTTACAAATAAGTCGAAAACAGGAGATAAGAGCGGTGGAAATATTTCGTTATTTGTTGATCTCGATCATGACGGAGATCTCGATTTGTTTGTAGCAAAAACAGACGCAAATCTGCTTTACCGGAATAATGCCGACGGCACATTTGAGGAACAGGCTCGAAGAATGGGTCTGTCAGGCATGGATGTAAACAGCCGGGACGCAACTTTTGGGGATTTTGATGAAGATGGGGACATTGATCTTTTTGTTGTGAATGATAATGCCGGCAATAGTTTGTATTCCAATCAAAGAGAGGGAATATTTAAAGATATCACCGGACAAAGCGGTTTAAAAAATGACGGGGGGTCAGGCACAGTGGCAGCAGGCGACTATGATAATGATGGATTTCTCGATTTATTTATAGCCTCACTTGATGGTACAAATCATGCATTGTACCGCAATATGCGTGATGGCACTTTCGAAAAGAATAATAAAACAAACGGAATGTTCGGTTCTCTTCATAATGTCGTCGCCTATGATGCCGGCTTTCTGGATTTTGATAATGACGGGTTTCTTGATATATGTGTTGCCGGAGAATCGAATGATAACAAAAACAGGGGACTTGCGCTCTTTCACAACGATGGAAAAGGAAATTTTACTGATGTTTCTAATTTATTCCCTGAAGAAATAAAATCAGGCAGACAAATAGCTGTCTTTGATTACAATGATGACGGCGATCTTGATATAATTGTCGCCGGTTTGAACGGAGGAGTATGCCTGTTGCGAAATAATGGAGGTAATATTGGCCATTTCATAAAAATGAAACTTGTAGGGTTAAGAGCAGGTAGTGCAAAGAATAATTTTTTTGGGATCGGAGCAAAGGTAGAGTTGCGGGCAGGAGATCTGTATCAAACAAAGGTGGTAACTGATCCCGATATTCATTTTGGAATAGGAAATCGCTCAAAGGCTGATGTAATACGTATTACATGGACAAATGGCATACCACAAAACATGTTCTTCCCTGAAAGCGACCAGGCTCTCGTGGAAGAACAAATGTTAAAAGGATCATGCCCGTTTCTCTATACCTGGAACGGTAATGAATATGTTTTTGTAAAAGATATTATGTGGAGAAGCGCCCTTGGAATGCCGCTGGGTATTATGGGGGGTACTACAGCTTATGCTTTCGCCGATGCATCGGATGATTATATTAAAATCCCGGGGGAATTACTAAAACCCCTGAACGGGATTTATTCTATCCAGGTAACTGCCGAACTATGGGAAACGATTTATCTCGATAAGATCGAACTGGTTGCGGTTGATCATCCCGATTCAGTTGATATCTATGTCGATGAACGGTTCTCACCACCTCCATTCCCGGGTTACAGGACTTATCAGGTCGGCAAAAAACATTCCCCCGTTTCAGCAACTGATTCAGAAGGGAATAATGTTCTTCCCTTTATAGTTGAAAAAGATGACAAATACATATCTGATTTCAAGCCTGCTGAATACCAGGGCATAATTGAAATGAAGGAGCTCATTCTTGATCCTGGCGATTTTGATATAAGTAAAGGATTATACCTTTTCCTGCAGGGATGGATATTTCCCACAGATGCCAGTATTAATATCGCAATATCTCAATCAGATAGAATTAAAGTTGTTCCACCGGTCATTCAGGTTATCAATAAAAAGGGTGAATGGGTAACTGTTATTGATAACCTCGGTTTCCCGATGGGCAAGGACAAAACAGTTATCGCTGATCTTTCAGGAAAGTTCCTCTCTGATGACCACAGGATAAAAATCAGAACAAATATGGAAATATACTGGGATCATGTTTTCTTTTCTGACTGTAATTCAAATGCACCTGTACTTTCTCAGGTCCTGGATCCTGTTGCGGCTGATTTGCATTACAGAGGTTTCTCCCATAGTTACAGGAAAGGGGGAAGATATGGACCTCACTGGTTCGATTACTCTGATGTCGATACAGATCAGAAATGGAGGGATCTTGCAGGTAATTATACGAGATATGGCGATGTATTGCCTCTTCTGACAGCATCCGATGATAAATATATTATCACCAATGCAGGTGATGAAACAAACGTTAAATTCAATGCCGAAATACTTCCTGAATTAAAAAAAGGATGGAAAAGGGATTTCCTTATCCGCAGTGTGGGCTGGGTAAAAGACGGAGACTTAAATACCGCATTCGGGAATACAGTACTGCCACTCCCGTTTCATGGAATGTCGGCCTATCCACCCGCTGACAAGGATAAATATCCGGATGATCATGACCTTCAACAATATCATCGTGAATACAATACAAGGATCGTGACAAATGAACGATATATTAATGCGATTAAAGAAAGAGGGCAGTGACCTGTCGGATCATAATTTATGAAAAGAAAATGTTTTAATTGCTCAGGCAACCAATTTAACAAGAAGTCGTTTACCCCCCAACCGAATAGTATTTATATAGTATCCCTCATTATCTCATTCTGTTTTCTTATCTGTATTCATCCGGAGCTTACAGCTCAGGGTAAAAAAATTATTTTCAAAGACGTTACCCGTCAGGCCGGTATTGATTTCAGATATACATTCGGAGATTATAATTATGAGAATATACTTGAAAGCAGTGGATCGGGGATAACTGTTTTTGATTACAATAACGATCAGTTGATGGATGTTTATATGATGAACGGAACCTATATTGAAGGTGTTTCCGATCGGAAAGGGATTGTATTCAAAAATACCCGCAACAAATTATACAAGAATAACGGGAATGGAACCTTTTCAGAGGTTGCCGGAGTGGCAGGTGTTGATAATCCTGACTGGAGTATGGCTGCAGGCGCCATCGATTACGACGATGATGGCGACCAGGATCTTTATCTGTTAAACTATGGCCCCAATGTTTTTTACCGGAACAATGGTAACGGCACCTTTACTGACATAACAGCTTCTCTGGGTCTTCGCGGACCCGAAAAGCTTAACGGTTTCATAAAGTGGAGCATAGGGGTTTCATTCTGGGATTATAACAATGACGGGAGGATGGATGCCATGGTTGGCAACTTCCTGGCCTATGACCCCGCTTATGTTTCCGCGGCAACACCCGGTATGATGCCTCATCCCTCTGAGTACAATGGTCAGGCATCAATGCTTTACGAACAGCTGCCAGATGGTAAATTTGTTGATGTCACAAGTAAAAACAATCTATATTATCCTGATTCAAAGTGCATGGGGCTAACTGTTTTTGATTATGACGACGATGGTGATATAGATATCTTCCAGGCTAACGATCATCAGTTAAATTTCCTGTTCAGAAATGATAACGGGGTATTTAAGGAAGTCGGTGTGCAGAGCGGTGTAGCTGCCAACACCCATGGGAAAGGGAGTGGTTCCATGCATGGAACGATCGGTGATGTTGATGGTGACGGATTGATAGATATACTCGTTGTCGATCTTGAGCATGGGGCTTTATACCGCAATCTCGGTAGTGGCTTGTTTGAAGATATCACGGA
>DATKXL010000083.1:0-7092 GCA_035529055.1 Bacteroidales bacterium | reverse complement strand
AAAAGAAAACAAGCGATATCATCAAGCAACCTAATGCTCAAGTTTCTTTTTTTCCCTTTATCATCAGTATAATTACTATGAATTATATTTTTTTCATTACTACGGGGTGGTTTCGGTGACTTTAATAGATTTCTTATAAATAAAACCTTCTTCTGATTGACTCTTGAAAATGCTTCTTGTGAACGCTTGCCAAACGCAACACTCACTCCTTGCCTAATAACTATAAGGCCCACAACAGAGACAAGTGCTGTAAAAAAGCCCGGTGTCTCACCCCGGTAATAGAGTATGGAAAATAAGTATATAGCGCCTGAAATAATACAACTTAACCCATAAATATTGGCTGTTTTGTCGTTTAGGCGGATAATGATAGAAAGGCTTCCTAAAATAATAATTCCTGTAAAACAATAGAGAAGATATAACTCGGTACCCTTTGTATCATTATAAATTTTTAACCCCAAATACAAAAGACTTGCACATAATATCGTAACAGCATAAATCTGCATCGATCGCAAATAAGAGAGGATTTTGGTCGCTTCGGTTAAGTCCGTTTCACTATATTTCATCTTTTCAAGCTCTATTGTTTTCAGCCTTGAGGAGATTTTACTAAAAAAATATATTTTCGTTGTAAATTATCATTTAAAACATACACTATTTTATCAATTTTTAAAATTGAGAATTTCAGGAAGATGTTGTTATTAAACGAGGCAGGAAATTGCTCGGTTAACAATTGTCATCGGAATATTTTTGTTTATTTATGATCAACGCTTTCGCCAACAGGTTTCACCTTTAATGTTAGTCCCTCTATATTATGAATAATCGCTTTCTCACCCTTTATTAAGGGAATATCACTAACTGCTCTCCACGGTTCACCTTTAATAAAAACTTGTCCTTCTGTTTCCTTCCATTGTCCGACTGTAACAACTTCTCCAAGCAGGCTTTCAATGCCAGTAACAGATTTTTTCTTGCGTTTCATAAAATAGAAAACTATAGGTATACCTATATGCTCAATAACTTCAAAGACAATAAATCCAATAATCCCAATTAAAATAATGTTTTTTATTTCCATTATCTGTTAGCGCATCAATAAAAGTTTCACATACTAATCAGGTTTGAAAGGGGAGGAAGTATGCTTGCCGTTCAAAGCCTCTCTGGAATGCTGTGCATCTTTCTCCTCGTAGGAAACGCTCCTTTTTCCTCAGCAGCACCTGTAAGCAGATCACTGGAAGGCATCTCAATAAATGAGGGATATTAGAAGAAATGTATAATGTACCCCTTAACCAGCGCTTTTGCGGCAAACGGTGAAAGTGACAGATGTGTCCGTATTCATGGTATTGATATGTGGCGAGAATTCATTTCGCCTCATCAACCATCTGGGTGATCTTTTCCTCCACCTCTTTGGCAACTTGAACTAACACTGCATCTTGAGATAGTGCCGAAAGCATTTGCACTGGCTTAATAAAACCGATCTTAGTTTTGTCTTTGTCCGTAAACACCGAGATACGACAAGGCAGTGCCATATTAAGTCGCATATCGGTTGACAAAACTTTTGCAGCCTGTACCGGATTGCAGACTTCAAAAATCTTGCACTGCTTGTCGAACACAATGCCTTTAGTGCGAAGCGTGGTTCCCAAGTCGTGGACATGCAGTACTCCAAAACCATTACGTTTAACTGCTGACTCAAGGTCTGCCGACGCTTGATCGAATGATTTGTTGGTTTCAACGATGTAATACATGAATCACCTCCATGTGTAAATTGATATACTTTTTGAAAAAATTTTTCGTTTATCTTTTTCCTATTGTACTACGCATAATTATATCAGGGTTCACATCTGTAAGTAGGAGGAAGGAATCGTTTTATTAGAACCGAGTAATTAGAAATCGTCAGGAGGCTTTATCGATATCCGCAATGAGGGAAGGAGCATCTTTATATCCGGGAATTATCGTTCCGTTCGGCATGATGATAGCAGGAGTTCCTCGAATCCCAAGTTTCTCTGCAAGTTTTAGATTATCGTCTATGACCGATGTCTCGCATTTCGCCGGTGGGAGGGGTTTGTTTGCAAAGGCATCCTCCAGGAGCGCAAGCGACTTCTCACACACGACGGTTTTCGCCTTCCCGTAGGCATCTTTATGCATCGGCAAAGGATACAACTTAATATAAAAGGCTATATCTTTTCTTTCCCCCAGCACCTTCTTCATCTCCTGATGAAGTTTCGCGCAGTAGGGTCAATCGGGATCCGTGAAGACGATGACTTTCTTTTTTGCATCCTTGCTTCCCATGACAAGTGCGTCATCAAGGGGAATTTCAGCGACATTGACTTTATTGATTTCAGCGGATCTTTCCTGCGTCAGATTCTGTTTTGTCGCAATATCGATAATAGACCCTGAAATGAGATACTTTCCCGATGAATCAAGGTAGATTATCCCTTTCTTGCCTTTCGATTCGATCGCAACCTCAAAGAGCCCCTGAATGGGTGTGGCATGAACTTCCAAAACCTTAACTTCCGGAATAATATCTTTAAGAGCATTCAGAGCCTCGGCGGGTGTCATCCCTGACGAGATGGGTTGTTCAGCCGCACAAGCAGGCTGGCTTAAGGCCATAAGCATGATGAAAAGTGCGGTTGCAACAAATCTTAGCATGCAGAGATTATAACAAATATTGAAAAACCAATGTATTTTGTTATGCGCATTTCGACTTGAACTCTTCCTTTCTATCGGCACTCCCGAGAATGTCGATTTCAGGAAGAATCAAACTTTTCTATTTATTCTTGTGAGCAATTTCCTCCATCAGTTCCATCTGTATCTCCTGTATCTCTAACAGTCTCTGCCACTGGTTCATAAGAAGATGGTCTAACTTCTCATGTAAATGCCGAATTTCCAATTCTGCCTTAAGATTGATTTGATAATCATGTTCAGCCTGAATGCGATCTCTTTCTTCCTGACGATTTTGACTCATCATGATAATAGGGGCCTGAATTGCAGCAAGGCAGGAAAGAATAAGATTTAAGAAAATAAAAGGATAAGGATCAAACGGTTTCGTAATAAGCAGTATAGAGTTTAAGAGCATCCACAGGATAAGTACTACGCCGAAGATGCCGATGAACGGCCAGCTTCCACCAAAATCAGCGATCTTGTCAGCCATCCTTTGTCCTGTGGTTAGCTGCTGTTCATATGCGAGATTGAGATTTTTGGTAATCAAATCCTGATCCTTCATGCTTTCCACCACCTGTTCTTCCAGTGTTGACAGTTGACCCTTATCTTCTTCAATAACAGACTGTACATATTCAGCCCTAAATCGGTTCAGGTCTGACAGGCAAATATACCCTTCAGGAGACCAGGCTGGAACAGTTTGTTTGATTTTTTCGACTATTGGATTGCGAACGAAGCTTCCGGGGACCACTTCACTTTTCTTCTTCTCCTGCTTGCATATTTGGCATTGAAATGATTCTTTTCCTGCTTTTGGCATAGTGGTAACCTCCAATGTCTTGAGTGTCAGAATTCAATAGTATTATATATATTCCATGAGACTTCGACAGTGCTCCTTTGAAATTATGGTGCGGTGCTGAATTTCAGCAGAAATGTGCAATGACCTAAGAGTTGAAACTGTTGCGGTGTACAGGAAGCAGTTTTGCTCTCGTGCCTCTAATTTGGCATTGTGAGTCTTTCGCCCCAAAGGAAACATGGCATTTTCGATGGGTATACCTACAAAGAGTGAAAATTGCACCAAATAGAAATATGTAGATTTCCAGTTGAAAGGCAGGACAATTTAAGAGTGGATATTGGGGTAGCAATAATATTTAACCGCCACATTTCATTATCCTCCATTTTTTGGTAGGGTAAAACTGAAAGTGCATCCCTGTCCCATCTCACTTTTCACCCATATCTTCCCACCATGCGCTTCCACTATCGCCTTAGCGATGGAAAGTCCGAGACCTGAGCCTTCTGAATCTCTGCTAACACGGTAAAAGGCATCAAAGATATAAGGAATATGTTCTGCAGATATTCCAATCCCTGCATCAATCACCTGTACCAGAACTTCCAGATTCCAGTCAGAAAGTTTTACCGTAATTGAGGAATTGCATGGAGAGTATTTGATTGCATTATCAAATAAATTTGCAATAATCCGCTCTATCATTTTGCCGTCAACGCTAATCACAGGGACTAAATTCTCGGGATATTCAAAAGAGATTCCGATGTCTTTCTTATCTGCCTCAGGTTTCATTATTTCTATCTGATGGCTTATGGCTTCTTCTATGTTAAATGCACCTTTTTAACGGTCTGTATTGTGTCGCCTCAAAACGGGAAAATTCGAGAAAGTCGCTTATCAAATCCTCAACTTTTGTCAGTTCATCTTTCATTATGTGCAGATAATTTAATTGGGGTTCTGTAAGCTGTCCCGCTTTCCCTGAAAGTAATCTTGATAAAAAACCGCTAACTGTAATAACAGGATTTTTCATATCATGGGCAAACATGGGAAGGATATTTTTCCGTTCTCTTTCCAGTTTCTTGATTTCTGTAATATCTCCAAATAGTGTCTGTCCATAAACTCTTATTTTGTCATTGTCCGGCTTGACCGGACAATCCAGAAGCTATTGAAAAAACTGGATTCCCCGATCAAGTCGTGGAATGACAGACTCTGTAATTCATCATTTATGGACAGACTCTATATAGTATTATTTTGAGAAAACACAACCAAAATCGAACTAAAAAAGAGGTAGTGGAATCTTAAATATTTTCCTCACAGAGAATAACCGTACTCTTTTAACCTATTTCTTGCCAATTCCTTTTCTTCATCAGTAAATAAGTCAGCATACTTTGGCAGCAGAACCAAATACTCAAATGTTAGGTCAAGTCTTCCACATTTCCAAAGTGCTGTAGAAGCATGCTCGACATCATTTGATTGAAGCAACTTCTTTGCAGTCTCTACCCCTCCTTGACTACCAACTATCTGAAGAAAATAAGCAGCCCTCTGGGTACAATCTCTGAGTGCATTCTGACAGACATCAATCATCGCCTTATGGAATTGATCTTCTAAATTATCCGACATAATCTGTTCTTTATTGTGACTCTCCTGACATCTTTAACATCCGTGCCAATTGCGATATGAAGATGATAAATTCTTATGCTTAGTATCTGTCATAAAATATTATATCAATATTCTGTTTGTTCCCCTGTTTTGATATTATTAAATAAGGTTGATATAAACCTTTTCCTCTAACATCAATACAAGGGAGATAATAACGATGAAAGTTATGGCATTTAATGGAAGTCCAAGAAAAAAATGGAACACGGCAACATTGCTTGAGAAGGCTCTTGAAGGAGCTGCCTCACAGGGGGCAAAAACAGAACTTATTCATCTGTATGATCTGAACTTCAAAGGATGTATAAGCTGTTTTGCCTGTAAGACCAAAGGTGGCAAAAGTTATGGTAGATGTGCGGTCAAGGATGACCTGACACCAGTCTTCAGGAAGATTGAAAAAGCCGATGCCATTATCTTAGGTTCCCCTATTTATTTTGGGACTGTTTCTGGAGAGATGAAATCATTTATGGAGCGTTTACTGTTTCCGTATCTGACATATACCGATCCTCCACAGTCTCTTTTCCCAAGAAAGATTAAGACGGGGTTTATCTATACGATGAATGTAACGAAAGAGCAAATGAAGAAATGGGGATACCCTCAACTTTTCAACAATCATGAAAGGATTCTTAAAATGATATTCGGGGCATCTGAATATATCTGTAGTTTTGACACCTATCAATTTAATGATTATTCAAAGGTAGTAGCAAGTCGTTTTGACCCTAAGAAGAAAGCACGAAGACACAAGGATATATTTCCAATTGATTGCCAAAAAGCCTTCGACATGGGGGCAAGACTTGCTACTTGTGGGAAGTAACAGATTTATTTGATTGGTGCCGGGGGTTTGTTCAGGCAACAACTACTCTATATCAACTTAGGCAATCCAACCCTCTGAGAAAGTCAGGTTTTTGTTAGATCATCCTTAATTTTCTCGAATTCTTCTTTACTGATCTCTCCTTTTGCATATCTCATTTTCAGAATATCAATGGCAGTCTTTTCTTTATCTTCCTTTTTTGAACCTCCTGCAAACATTTTAATAAGATAAACGATTCCTAAAATCAGCAAGACCCAGAAGATAATCATCGCGATCCACCCGAATCCAAATCCCATCCCCCAACCATAATCCCAATGCATCATATAACCCCTCCTGAATAAATATAGTCAATATTACTTTGGCAGTTCAATATCTTCATATCCCCTGCCAGTTTGAGCCATGAATAGAATGCGTTCTGGTTTCATTCGAATAACAACATATTCAGGTGTGGATGGGTCTTTGTAATATTTCTTAAGAGCTGGAACGGCTTCATACAGTTTCAATTTGTCACCATTATCGGTACTAATTCTGCAGTGTCCTGCAATCCTTACGTGCTTCCCTTCTCTATCCATGAAACAGTATTCTGCATACGGGACTTGTCTGAGTTGATTGATTTTATCTGTGCCGTCTGTAGTTGCAGCCCATAGTTCATTGTCCATCCATACACAGCTCCCCATAGGGCGGACACCGACTTTACTGCCGTCACTTGTCGCAAGAAATCCCCATCCGACTTCTTTCATAAGATTTTTGACTGTGTCTAAGCTCATCTTTACACTCCCTTAATTTTTATTGCCGTTAAGGCTTGTTATCACAGATTTAAGAGTATCCTCCACGCTACTGACTGCTGCATCTCTTGAATAATAAACGGTATCCGCAAAAAGCTCTCGACCAGCAGCATCAACGATCTGCCAGGTCCAGTAGTCATCTTCTCTATAAATGAGATCCTGTTTTATCCTCTTTTCTATCATCTGCAGATTATAGCAGAAGAAGGTAGGGTATAATCTGTTAGATCAAATTGATTCTATGATTACATTAACCCGTCGGCAGGCTCTCGGGCTGCGGTGTACACCTGATAATCATATAGAGGGCAACTCCCGAGCATATCGGTTAGTGCTATGCTCGAGGTAAAGAAACCAATCTTAACCTTGAGGAGGTGCCGTATGAGATTATATGCAGCTTTTGATTTACATTCAAGTAACTCGTA
>DATKXL010000082.1:0-3575 GCA_035529055.1 Bacteroidales bacterium | reverse complement strand
GTTTTGCTGTCATTAAAAATTCCTTCCATTGTATGGATGAACATGGATATTATGATGGATGGCAGGATTTTTCTATAAAGCTGCCTTTAAATGGAGATGTGATGCATTTTAAGCTGGTATTTAATGGAGACCAGTACCTGGCACAGAAGAATATGCTCCGGGATTACCTGGAACAGCTGTTTGCTGAAGCTATCTCCCTATGGTTGGAAGAATATGACCAGAGAGTGATGGTTACAGCTTACAATAGGTCCGGGAGACATTGGATCTCTATTTGCCTGGACCCGGGACTGCAGATCCAGACTTTGCTTAGAAATCAAAGCCCTCAACCGGGATATAGGATAATAAGATTAGAAATCCGTTATCCGGATGGAAACTAATTTGCTTGGATGTTGTAAAACACGTTGCTTAACCAAAAAGATGCCGTAGAACATATACAAAACTATACAAAACTTTGATTTATAAACTATTAGCTGTAATTTTGTAATTTGCTTTTGCTTAACCAAAACAATAACGCCATGATTAAGGTAGAATTCCAAAACAATCCCAAACTGTATAATGGTAAACACCTGGAAATACGAAACACCGGGAGCCAGATCCGGTTCTATGAAGTAGGCAAGAAAGAATATTGCCTAGCTAAAGATACCGTAACCTGGTTGGTGCATGTGGGATCGTTGCCCAGGACCAGGATTATGAGGCAAGCTCTTAAAGGAGATAAAACTATATTTAACTAATTTTAAAGCCATGAACACAATAGCAGAATTTCTCGGAAACATTATACTTGGTATTATTTCTGTTGTCATAACTGGATTTGTTTTGTCCAAGCTATGGTTTTGGTTCATTGTGCCGGTTTTTGCCCTACCTGAACTTCGATTGATTGAAGCTATAGGATTAAGCTTTTTGATATCATTTGTGTGGCACAGAAAATCCGATGACGACACTGATGATTTTGTGGAACATGCTCTATATGTTATAGTTTATTCCCTTACAATGTGGGGAGGAGGAGCGATAGTTCATTTATTTATGTAAATCAATAAAGACTACTAATCATGAAAAACATTAAAAAAGGAGAATGGGTTGAATTAACAATAAATGTTCGTTCGCTTCTTGGATTACCCGACACTCAATATCTTGTGAAAGATATTCTTACAGAAGACCCTAAACATCCTGAATTTCAGGGAAGAATTGTGATAAGTTCTTCAGAGCTTGGGAAAGATTGGGTTCAGTTTGTTTCTGATGAAGAAATAATTTTATTGCTATGAAGCCTGAACTTCCTGAACCATTAACATTCGATGGCCCGGACTACAATCCAGACCTGGACCGAAAACGCCTCACCGGCCAGATAAAACGTATCTTTGACTGCATGTTGGATGGGAGGTGGAGAACCCTGGGAGAGATAAGAGCCATTACAGGCGATCCCGAAGCCTCCATATCGGCTCAGCTGAGACATCTCCGTAAGAGACGGTTTGGAGGTCACTTGATAGAAAAACGCAGGAGAGGGGACGAAACGGTAGGGTTGTTTGAGTATAAACTGATCCCTAACATGCCTGGATTGCAACAAAAACTATGGTAATGAGTAAAATTAACAGATCAGTATATCAGAAAGTTTGTGAAGAAAACAAACGGCTGATGAAGGATATCCGGATATTGGCGTTGGCTGGTCCCCTTTCATTTGAAAAAATTGAGTGCCTGATAAAATGGCGCAAGAAATTCGCCAGGGATGCTGAAACCGAAAAATTAATAAAAGCAGCTGCCAGACAATATATGAAAGACCATCCGGAATATGATATCACCTCAGATAAATTTAACCCTAACCCAAATGAAAGCAGAAAAATTTAAAAAACTTAGATGGATTCCTTTATATGGATTATTTCTTCTTTATGAAGTTGATCCTAAAGATTTGAAATATTCTGACATGCATAATCCATATTGGCTGTTTTGGCAAATCGCAACCATATCAGCACCAATAATAACTCTTATTATATTGACTTGTCCTTAAACACTCATTAATCGTGAATAGTACAGACATAGCTTTATCAGGCCTTGTAGGCCTGCCCCTCTATAATGAGGTGATAAAACACTGGCAGCCCACCAGGTGTTGGGAACAGATGATGGCAGTGATTGACAGGCTCCGGACAATGGAGATCAAAGGCCACGTGTATAAGAACTATGATCAGTTCTTTAATTTCATAAGCGGGTACCACAAAGAACCCCTCAACAGCCTACTTCGGATAGGCCAGGCCATTGTAGAAATGGCTGAACACTATGGCCTGCAGGAACAGGCAAGGGTCCATTTCAAGAAAATGGTGGTGGATATCAAGAATGAAGTAATGGATTGTCCCATACCTTATGATTTTGAGTTTGAAGATGTTGATCCTGATGAGTTTAGGGTAAAACCTGTTAAAGAACATCTAAAATGATTTGTTTAAATAAAATTAACTTTATAGCTTTGATCCTGCATGGCTAAACACAATTTTGGGATTGGTATCCTGGAATTGGCCTGGTCCCGGGTGGCACCGGGCCAGGTTTTTTAAAAACCCAATAGTTATGATACTTGTATTTGTAGATATGATGAATTCCGATGAGGAGATACCTGAATATAGAGAATATCTCGAAAAGATTGGAATAGCTGCCAAGGTTACTGATTCGCACGAAGCATGGCGGGGAATTGGCTTGTCAGCATACACTCATGTATTTCTGGATTATGGAGGCATGGACTTGCCGGGGAATTCTGTGTTCTCACATATGAATGAAGTGTTGAGAAAAACCATAGAAGATCATCCATCGATAGAGTTTGTTATCATTTCTGTAATGGGGAAAGTTGCATTTGAAAACGAGCTTGATTTCGATGCACCTAACCTCCATTGTATGAAAAACTTTAGAGATAAAAAGGAGTTACAAGAAATTCTTGATAAATAAAAATAATGACCACAGAAGAATATCTTAAGATAAATGAACTCATAGGAGAGTTTGAAAACGGAAAGCAGCTTTATAGACAATCTCCCATTTTTAATCGAGTTATTCAAATGATAGCAAGGGGAGTATCAAAAAATGAAGTCATTGAAACTTTGATTAAAATAACCGAAGATACCAACAAGGCCTTTGAACATTATATGATTAGAGATACAAGGCCATATCTTTATAAACCACCTGAATAATGTCATTATTAAAACAAAAGGTCAGAGAAATACTAAATAAGTCAAGATTTGACAGTGGAACACATTCCTGGATAATCGGAGATGGCACCATTGTTTTTGATCAGAGATATATTTTCACCTATCATGAACTGTGTGATCTTTTGAGTAATTTCCATGGTTGGTTAGAAAAAGATGAGAAAGCAATATGTAACGTTGCAAAGATGATAGTTGATGAAATGATTAAAAAGACAGACAGGAAACCAACAGCAGATGAGTATTTCAAAGATTGGTGCAAAGGGAGACAGGAAATATCATTTCCGGAACTCATGGAGTCCTACGCAAAACAGTATGCTTTACCAGATGACAAAGAAATCGAAAGGATAAGACAGCTGGGAAAGGAAAAATATTACACCAGTTCTTTATCACAAAATGCCTATTCAA
>DATKXL010000081.1:0-11486 GCA_035529055.1 Bacteroidales bacterium | reverse complement strand
TTTGCATCGGTTGTCGGCGCTTTCATGTATTTCGCAACACTCACCGAGGTGCCCATATTACAGGGATTGATTGCCTCAGGAATGGGAAAAGGCCCTGCCCTGGCATTGTTACTTGCAGGACCCTCTTTATCACTTCCTAATATGCTTGTTATCAGAGGTGTTATAGGTACACAAAAAACAGCGGTTTATGTAAGCCTTGTAGTTGTAATGGCTACAATTACAGGACTGATATATGGTTCAATATTTTAAAAAATATTTTTATGGAGAATTTTAAATATCTTGACTCAAAAACAATTGAGCTTGCCGGAATTGCAGCTTCAATTGCCGGAGGTTGCCGACCCTGCCTTGATTATCATTTTAAAAAAGCCATTAAGGTTGGATGTACGGTTGAACAGGTGAAAGAGTCTGTTGAACTCGGAAAAATGATAAAACAGCGTCCAATTAAAGATATTTATGAACATGCTGAAAACCTTTTTTCAAATTCTAAAAAAAAGATAATATGCGAATTTTTAAAAAACCCAGAGGAGTCTTAATAATTTCAATGCTGTTTCTTGCAATTTCATGTAATTCGCAGCAAAAACCTGCAAATGCAGAGAAACCAAAGGAAAATAAAGAAATCAAATATAAGGTAACTTTTATCGAACTTGGTTCAGTTCGTTGTATCCCCTGTCGGCAGATGCAACCTGTAATGAAATCCATCGAAGAGAAGTACGGTAAACAGGTAAAGGTAGTCTTCTATGATGTATGGACAGAGGCAGGAGCACCATATGGACAAAAGTATGGAATCGAAGCAATCCCCACCCAGGTTTTCCTGGATGAGAATGGGAATGAGTATTTCAGACATTTGGGATTCTTCCCGGAAGAAGAACTGGTGAAAGTACTGAACCAGAAAGGGGTTAAGTAATTAATATATATGCAGCAGTGAAACTGCTCATCTTTTTTACTGGTGGATGCTTAATCTTTTCCCTTATAGCCAATCCTAACAAAACATGGAATGGCATAAGGAAAGGACTTACTATGTTTCTTAAACTCCTGCCAGTTTTGATTTTAATGCTTGCGCTTGTCAGTATTGCTTTATTTCTTATTCCGAACGAGACATTAATCAAATATATGGGAGAAGGATCCGGTACTAAAGGCTGGGTGACCGCTTCGCTTATTGGATCAGTCGCATTAATTCCAGGATTTATTGCATATCCTCTTTGCGGAATACTGATTGACAATGGTGTCGCATATTCAGTTATAGCTGTTTTTATTACAACCCTTATGATGACAGGGTTTCTCACTCTACCAGTTGAAGTTAAGTTCTTCGGGTGGAAAGTAAGCGTAATCAGAAACCTTGTAAGTCTCGCTGCAGCATTATTTATTGGATTAATCATGGGATTCTTTCTATGAAGAAAATACAGAAATATACTCTCCCAATTGTTTTTCTGATCCTGATCGGATTATTTGATGTCTGGGTTCCTCGTGAAAAAATCGAAAAACATATTGGTAGCGAATCAGGTTGGAAGGGGACAGGACTTGTCATTCTGCTTGCAACACTCCAGGCAGGACCTCTTTACGGTGCATTCCCTTTTGCCTATATTCTATGGAAGAAAGGATGTTCAATAAGGAATATTTTCATTTACCTGGGTGCATTTTCAACAATTAAAATTCCGATGTTAACATTTGAAATCGGGTTTCTCGGATTAAAGTTTTCCCTGCTTCGTACACTGATAACTTTACCTGTCTTCATCCTGTTAGGTTATCTTATGGAATGGTATTTAAAGGATAAAAATTTTGAAGTTAAACAACCATAAACTGAGGCATATGAAAAAATATAATCTGCAGGAGATTCTTGATGGAATGGAGAAAAAGCCATTGAATAAAGAAGTTTTTTGCACCACCGACCACCTGAAAGCACAGGTTACCTCCCTGAAAGCTGGTAACAGCATCCCGCCCTGTAAAATGGAGAATGATGTTTTGTTTTATTTTGTAGCAGGTGAAGGCACAATTACAGTTGATAATGAGACATTTGATTTCAAGCCTGGAGAATGTGTTGTTGTTCCTCACCAGGCTGAATCAAGAAGCATTTATGCAAAAACTGATCTTGAAATCCTTGCTGTTCAGGGATTAAAATAAATATATTCGATTGATCACCTTCCCGGATCGATGAAGAGAATAATTATCCACATATTGTTCCTTACCCTGATTAGTCAGATTCTGCTTAGTCAGGGTGATCTGACCGGAATTAAATTTGACCTATCAGTACGTTACCGTTTTGAAGTATGGAATGGAATGAATGCAAAGAACTATGGTGATGATAATCCTGAAGCAATCGGCAGCCTGAATGATAAAATTCTTTTGCAGAGGATCATTCCCGGAGTAACTTATTTAAGTCAAAAAATTACTGCATCTTTCCATATTCAGGATTCAAGGGCATTCGGTTGGTCATTACAGGATAACAAGTACCCTGATCTATTTAAAATCAGGAAGACAGGCACTGAATCACCTTATTATACGATGAATCCGCAGGAAGAATATTTTGAAATCTATGATCTGTATCTTGAATATAAAAACCTTTTTAAAAATATAACAGTTAAGGCAGGACGTCAAAAAGTCTTCTACGGTGACTATCGTATTTTAGGTCCTGGTGACTGGGGTAACACTGGTCGTTGGACTTGGGATGCCATAAAAATATCATATAAAAATGGGGATAATTTCATTGATATTTTTGGTGGAGGAACAAAAATCCATGATCCTCTAAAAATTTCAATCCCATTTACAAATACAGAATTCTGGGGTGGCGGATTATATTCACATTCCCATTTAACAAACTGGTTAGATGCGGAACCTTTTTATGCAATGAAAACTGAAGGTTCAGCTGATTACATAAATACCCAATCGATAAACCGTAACTGGTATGGTATTCGTTTTGTCAACTCCGGAAAGCAAGACATTATCTATGATTTGACTTACACCAGAGAATTTGGCAGTGAAAACGGAAAACGAATCAATGCTTATGGGTATTTCATAAAAGCAGGTTACAGGTTTAATTCCCTACCAACAGTTCCGGTGTTAAGTCTTCGCTACACTTATGCATCAGGGGGAAAGAAAAGCGATGATATAATTCACACTTTTGATCCTGCTTTCGGAGCAAGCGATAAATATTACGGTTGGATGAATATTGTGCAATGGTCAAATCTGAGCGATCCTGAGATTGTACTTGAACTCTTCCCGTTCAAAAAGAAAATGTGGGTTGAAATAAAATACAATCGTTATAATATTCCTGTACCTGATGATGTCACAATTCTGAATACGATGAAGATTAAAAGTGGCAAACATCATCTTGGAGATGAAACAGACCTTTTCATACGTTATCAGCCATATAAGAAATGGCAGTTTACAGGAGCAATAGGCTGGTTCAATCCCGGAGACATTGAGCAGATAAATTTTAAAGATCCGGAAGATGCTGTTTGGTTTGCCTTCCAGATCTTATTTTCACTTAACTGAAAAAACCTCTATTGACCTGGATAAGCCACAGGCTGAGAAAGAATAACATGCTGATTTGGGTTGAGCTTCAGAACTTCACGGACCTTTACCTTATCTACCTGTCCAAGAATGATCGTTGCAAGACCTTCTGAAGCACAATAGAGGTAAACATTTTGTGATATATACCCGACATCAACTGCGGAAAAGAATTTTCTTAATTCGTCAGTGGTGTTGGTCATCCTGTCAAAATCGGCTACATAAACAAGTATAACCGGTGCAGCTTTAACAAAATCCTGAGTACCTCCGTAAACACGAAGATCTTCATTTCCCATTTTAAACAGGACATGCTTTTTGGGTTCATAAAGATACCAGCCATCTGCTTTTATAACGTAAATATCATACTCATACCATTCTTTAGCTGCAGGGACGGTTCTTAATCCTTCAGGCCGGTTTATTCCATAGGCTGCCCACAGCAGATTTGATAATTGCTGAGAGGTTAATTCCTTTGAGCTGAATGATCTCTGTGATTTTCGAAGCTGAAATGCTTCCATAACCGGCATCCCGCCTGTTTTCTGTGCAGGAGGAAGTAGAATAGTTTCAATAACCTGTGCTGAACAGATAGTCCAGCTCAGAAATACTACAAAAGAAAAAATAGCTTTTTTCATGGCAAATTTCCTTTATTAATAACTCATTATTTGTATAGTTTATCGTATCAATTATTAATTCATGGTTTAATTTTTTCAAACAAATCTATCAGCTTGGTCTTATAAATCTCCGCTATCTGTGGTTCATGTTCCCCGATTGGTTTCACAGGGATTAAATCAATTACTTCTGAAGCAGACAATCCGGATTTGTACATCAGGTTCAGGGATGCAATTATAGTCTCAAAAATCGATTTTTTACTTTCTTCATCAGAAAGACCAATTTTGCCCCCTATTTCAGCAAGCTCTCTCCACTGGAACCAGAAATAAGTAGGGAGCATAGCAGACATTATTGCATAGCTTTCAAGCTTTTCTTCCGGGACTTCAAAAGTATTCCCCAGTATTTTCAGAAGGTCAAAAATAGTCTGTTTCTCAGCCGGTTCAAACCCGGGTGCAAAAGTTACCGGATTATACCCCTCATTAATATACGAGGTTGCATTCGGGATCAGCCGTACAATGTTTTTAACATGGCCGAGCTTCATTGATAATTTTTCGATATTGACCTTCGGGGCGAGAGAGATTACAACCGAATCCGGTTTAATCTTTTCTTTTACTGATTCAAGGGTATCCATCAGAACAGGCGGATGGAGGGCTATGAAGACAATATCCTGCCCTGCTGCTTCTGCTGCATCACCTGCCCTGACTGACGGGAATAATTTAATCAGATTATTCAAAACATCCTGATTAGTGTCAGTAACCACAATCTTGCTGAACTGCACATTTTTGTTACTAAATGCCTGAAGGAGGATCTTTGTCACCCTTCCGCCTCCTATAAAACCTGCTGATTGTTTCATGATATTTTTCTTTAAAGTTGTTTCTCAATTGAATGCCTGATTACAGTTATTAACCCAGGTTGCTGGATGCTGGTTGCTGGTTACTTGTTGTCTGGATTAATTATTGATCGGTTGGTTTCAAAGCTTTGAACTGTCTGTCGATAAGGTAAAAAATAGTAATGAAAACACTCAGAACAACAGCCAGATCAAAGAGTGTATATGCAAACCTTACAACCGGGTAAATAATTTCAAACTTTATCATCATTAAAAACCCTGAAAACAAAGCCAGAGAGATTAAAATGCTCTGAAGCCTGTACAATATTGATTGTGTCCTCTCTTCCTGTCTCATTTTCAGCCAGGTAAATACTCCTGCTGCCAAAGCCAGGACTGTCAGGAAGAAATGGTTCCTGTCGAACCAGAGCCTTTCCGGCAGAACAAAGGAATTCACATCAGGCTTAAGGTATGCAATCACAAATGCAGCCATCAGTAAAATATACCCGACCAGAAGATGTACTGGAATGATTTTCATATAGTTTTCCTTCTTATTAAAATAACCGGCCATTGAAATCAATAGGGTAAGGAAGAGAAAGACTATTGCCGGATACTGAAAACTCTTAATTATCTGTTCCCGGAAAGCCGAGAGCCAGATCATGAATGGGCTAATTCCCAGACTTTTATGTTGCGGTTCGAAAACAGGTTTGCCATCCTCTCCAAAAGGATACCTGACAATGCTGGCGTAGAAAAACTCCGAGGAGAGTGAATGACAATCAGTGCAGCCATTGATCCCCAGACCTGCCCTTGCCGGAAATACATCATGATTATAGGTATGGACATTTGCATAAGGAGATGCCTCCCATTGTTCCTTTTCGATAGAATAATATTCATTGCCGGAGGTATAAACCCGCTCATTCGTAGCCCATACCACCCGTTTGCCTTCAATCGGATAATTTGTATTCCTGAGCATTGAAGTAAATGCCGAAATCAAAGCATCTATTTCTTCAGGACGATTGACTTCAATGACCTGATCATCATTATCATCTGTGATCATTGATAATTCCGGGTAATTTGAGGGATCGTTGAAATGATCCTCCCACATTTTGACAATATCTCCCATCTTTGGCTGCATAAGTCCGGGTTTCCCCTCAACTTCAATTCCTGGCCATGCACTGTGCACCCGGTTAACCGGTCTGATCTTACCTTTATATCTTGCCAGAACAGGCTTGAAAGGATCTGTGGGTTTATCATCAAATCCCATCATAGCCATATTCCCGTAATGATTATAGTATTTCATATCGGGACCATAAAAGACCCACAGATGTTTGCCCCTGCTCGGTATTTTTGTTCCGGGATTAAAGACATCTGAGGCCTGGAATTGTGCTGGTTTAACAAGTCTTTCAGGTATATGGCATGTCTGGCAGGCAATCTGTTCGAGATGAAGTGGTGGCAGCCAGTTATGTGTGGTAACTGGTGCTCCCAGATGGCCATTTGTATGACAATAATTACAGTCAAGAACAGTATTGTCAAGATCATCTCTTACACGACCACCCGGGTCGTCCCCTTTGGCAAACTGATGCATCTCCCTCTCATTGATACGGTCATCCAGCGCTTTTGAGCCTGCCGGATGACAATCCACGCATTTCATTCCTGCGCGGATATGCACATCTGTTCTCGCGTCAAAATTAGCTCCGCGTTTTTTCCATCCCGGCTGTGCATGACAGAAGAGACAGGCTTCATTCCTGGGTTCCCTGATAATACGGGGTGAGAGTTTTCCTTCGGCATCAAACAGAGAGAGATCATAGTTCACTTTAACCTGCATATTTTTATCAACCGACCCTGTTACCTCGCCCCATTCGGAAGCTGCAGTCGGAGCCCATCTGAAGTTTAGAAGTTTCAGTTGTTCTTTCCTTAGATCATTGTTATATCCGGGCTGGTGGCAAATCATGCAATCAGCTTCCAGCACACCGGTTTCACTCCAGCGGGCCTGGTAATAATCACCATCCAGATCATTAACACCGCCTGGTTCGTAGCCTTTTTCTAACATGAATTTATCATAACGGTTGCCAGACCGGTCATATTCGGTTGAACCACCACCAGGGTGACATTCACCGCATCCGGCTGTGATGAAACTAAAGGAGGTCATATCAATAGTTCGTGAAGAGGTGTTTTCTTTAGGAGAAAGGTAGCGATACAAAGGTGCAGGCGAACACCAGTTACCCCCGTAATTTCCCGGTGTGGAAACCCATTGATAACGGTCAGCATAGGTCCCGGTTGCCACTTCATCTTTCCCCTGCTGGAAATGAAATCCCTCTGTAATCTTACCATAGTCGTGGCATTTACCACATGTCTGCCTGGGTGAATAAGGCTTATCTTCATTAATCCCCTTCAATGGGTCAATAATACTACCATCTTCATCGTAGAGATAAAACGGGGGGCAAACACCTGATTGAGTTATTAACTCCCGATCAGTGATCATACTTTCCCTGCTTTTGCTCCTTATTTCCAATAAGGATACAGCAATTATTGCTGCAATTAAAAATAGTAGCAACAATACCTGGTGCTTCTTTTTCATGATATTATTTATTACATATTCTTCCTGTTGCCAGTTGCCTTCAGCCTGCCGCCTTTTTTCCCTCCCCTTGGCTTAAGCTGACACATACATGAACCTGACAGACGGACACTGATATCAGTTGTCAAAGGCAATCCGTCTCTTTCCCAGTCAACAATGCCTCCTGCCATATTTGCGACATTTTCATACCCATGAACGTTCATAAACATGACACTTTCACGACTTTTTAATCCTACAGCATCTGCAAAAATTAAAGGTTGATCATCCGGTAAATCCCGATAAGATTTTTTGAGTTCACTATATGGCATGTAAAGAACCTTGTCAACCTTAAAAATCTTGAAATTATTCATAAAAGACTCTCTTACATCAACAATTACAGCCCCTTCCTTGCATAACCCGAAGCTTTCTTTTGGAGTCAGATTTAATACCCCATGCGCAATAAAGCCCATTTTATGAACAATATTCTTCACCCTGAAAAGCTATTTACTCTTTTCGTTTTTAGCAATTTTTATTTTTGCAAATGCCTTGAAATATTTCCTGGCGAGCTTCCAGTTATCATAGTTTATACAGTATTGGACTCTTGGGGGTTCAATGCTCCCCTGTATAAGACCTGCATTCTTAAGCTCGGTCATGTGTTGGGATACAGTGGAATCAGCAATCGGCAGTTCCTTGGATATTTCATTAAAACAGCATGTGTCCATTGATGCAAGATGACGAAGTATTGAGATTCTTGCAGGATGGCCCAGAGCTTTTGCAAAACGGGCCAGCTTTATATCATCGTTTGTGTAGTTGCCCTTAATTTGTGAAGCCATTCTTAGAAAGATTTTACATGATAATCTGATCCCTTTTATTACCTCAAACTCTCGTTTTAAAGCATCACCCCGTAATTAGTAAATATACGAATTATTTTCGGGAATTGCAACCTTTTTAGAATAAAAAACAGCAAAAGGGTATTTTCGGATTGCGGATTGCGGATTACGGATTGCAGTTGCAGATTTTAACATGGAGTGTTTAAACATATCTAAAAATAATTAACTTTGGACATTTTTAAATCATTACCCCGTTAACAACCAGATATTCAATTGACAGACACTATCAGACCATATGGTGACAAGCAGAAGGCATTTGACAAACGTTACCTTGAAATGGCTCTTATCTGGGCAAAGAATTCATATTGCGTACGGCGTCAGGTCGGGGCACTGATAGTAAAGAACAAAATGATAATATCCGATGGTTATAACGGAACGCCTGCCGGTTTCGAAAATATTTGTGAAGATGAGAACAATGTAACAAAACCCTATGTCCTTCATGCTGAAGCAAATGCAATTACAAAGGTTGCTAAATCAAATAACTCAAGCGAGGACTCAACACTTTATGTTACTTCATCTCCCTGTATGGAGTGTTCTAAACTTATTATCCAGTCAGGCATAAGAAGAGTAGTTTACTGCAACTGTTATCGTAATACCGACGGACTTGATCTTCTCAAACGTGCCGGAATAGAACTGGTTTATATTGACCCTGAAATAGATACTTATGAAATACAATAACTCAAACAGGAGTGTTCTCTTGCCGTTGCTGCTGGCGCTTTCGCTGACAGCCGGAATTCTCATCGGCAATTATCTCCCAAAACAAAATTCCTCATCCCAGCATTCAACCTTCAGGGCAAGAAACGACAAAATAAACAGCATACTAAATATTATTGAATCGGATTATGTTGACTCTGTAAACAGAACTGACCTTGTGGAAGCTGCCATCCCTGCTATTCTTAAAAAACTTGATCCTCATTCCGTTTATATTCCTGCTAAAGAGCTGACGCGTGCAAACGAGCCCCTCCAGGGCAATTTTGACGGTATTGGTATTTCATTTAATCTTCTCACTGATACCATACTGGTCATCAGTACAATTCCCGGAGGGCCCTCTGAAAAGCTTGGCCTGCTGCCGGGTGATAAAATAATTTATGTAAATGATTCTCTTGTTGCCGGAAAACGTCTGAGTGATGACAAGGTGATGGGAATGTTAAAAGGACCGAGGGGAACTGTCGTCAGGATAAAGATACTCAGGAAAGGACATAATGAATTATTGCCATTTGAAATTACCCGCGACAAAATCCCTATCCATAGCGTAGATGTGAGTTATATGATTAATGACCACACCGGCTATATAAGGATAAATAATTTTGCCGTGAATACTTTTAATGAGTTCATCAAAGGATTAAGGGAGCTTAAGGAAAAGGGGATGAACAAGCTGATACTCGATCTTCGCGGTAATTCCGGCGGTGTTATGGAAGCGGCCATTCAGATAGCAAACCAGTTTCTTAAAGAGGGTCAACTAATTGTATATACAAAAGGACGTACGCAACCAAGGAATGAAGCAAGAGCTACCGGCAAGGGTGAGTTTGAAACAGGTGATCTGGTTGTACTGATAGATGAATGGAGTGCTTCAGCAAGTGAAATTCTTGCCGGAGCTATCCAGGATAATGACCGTGGAACAATCATCGGCAGAAGGTCATTTGGCAAAGGGCTTGTCCAGGAACCCGTCCCGTTTGCTGATGGTTCGGGTATGAGGCTGACAATCGCCCGTTATTACACTCCCACCGGCCGGTCAATACAAAAACCTTATAATAACGGCTTTGACGAGTACTATGACGATCTGAACAACAGGTTCAGAAGGGGTGAATTTGAAGTATCCGACAGTATCCATTTCTCCGACTCACTTAAGTTTACCACTCCCGGAGGCAGGATAGTATATGGTGGCGGAGGTATAATGCCTGACAGATTCATTCCTGTTGACACTTCAGGAATCTCGCCATATTTTCTGAAAGTCAGACCACTGATTTACCAGTTTGCTTTAAAATATACTGAAAACTATAGGGAAAACCTGAAAAAATACACTGAGACCGGAGAAATGGAAAAGTATCTCGACCTGCAGGGATTGCTTGACCAGTTTACAGAATTTGCATTTAAAAACCATGGAATTAAGAAAAATCCTGAAGACATGAAAATTTCAGGAAAAATAATCCATACTCAACTTAAAGCCTATATTGCCCGTAATATACTGGATAATAAAGGCTTCTATCCCATCTGGCAGAATCTTGACACTACTCTGAATTATGCGATTGATTTTCTGGGGAAATAGCTGATGTGGGGTATGGGGTTTGAGGTGCGGGGTGCGGGGTGCGGGGTGCGGGGTGTGACCGGGAGACCTCACAATTTCAACCCTTCTACAAAACTACTCATAATCTCCACTGACTTATCTTCTTCTTCAATAAATCCAAGATGTCCTGAGTTTTCAAGTACGACAACCTTTGTATTTGACGGCACCTTTATTTTAGTCTGCACTGTTTCACAGGGTATATAGTTATCCATTTTACCCAGTATCCAGAGGCACGGTACTCTTCCCTGCTCCATAATATTTACCCTTGAAGGCCGGCCCATCATTCCGTTGAGAACAGCTATTATCCCTGCGTCCGGGATCTGAGAAGCAATCTCTTTGGATCGTTGCAGCTCCTCAGGTAACCTTGTGAGGTTTTCATCTGCAAACATCATTGACACATTATTGGGGTATATGAGGTATTTCTTTCCTGCTTTCACAAATCTTATTTCACGTTCCCTCTTGGTGCGTGTCTCAGGTGTATCAGCAAATGGATGGGAATGAAAAAGACAATAACCTGTAAGTCGTTCGGGAAACATATCAAGGAATGCTAGACTGATGTATCCGCCGAGAGAATGGCCTGCAAGAAATGCCATTTTAATATCCAGACTGGCCATCAGTGTGTTAATGGCAGATGCCATAAACTCCATCGAGTGACATTCACCGAAAATAGTTGAACGTCCATGCCCGGGAAGATCGATGGAAATAACGCGAAATTTTTTAGCTAGTTTCTCCGCAAAACCATTCCATATCTCAGACGATTCAAGATATCCGTGAAGAAGGATTATCGAGTCTCCGGCTCCTGAATCTGAATAGAAGATTTTACCT
>DATKXL010000080.1:0-7237 GCA_035529055.1 Bacteroidales bacterium | reverse complement strand
GCCAGCCCCGACAACCGCTGGACAGGGAAGGCATTCTATCATCAGAGCTTTCAAAACAGTACAACAATAGAGGATGCAGCAATGGCGGCAAATCTTACCTTTTCCTCTCAGTACCTTACTGCAACTCTTAACCAGTCGCTTGTGGGTGCGGGATATATTGCCGAAACCGGATATGTAAGAAGAAGAGGCTATTACGAAATAAATCCGATCTTCCAGTACAAGTTTTTTCCTAACTCGAACACCGTCACTTACCACGGTCCCGGTGTGAAAATGGATATGTTTTTTACTCCTTCATTATCTCTGACCGACAGGGAAACACAGCTTTCATACAGTGTCGAGTGGATTAATAAAAGCATCACTTCAATTGATGTTAAAGAGACCTATATCAGACTCCAGGCTCCTTACGACCCGACTAATACCGGGGGAGTTCAGCTTAGTGCCGATGAAGATTTCCACTGGAAAGAGGTCGGAGCATCGTTCATTTCTGACACCCGCAAACAGTTCAATGTTACACTGTCCAGCCGGTATGGGGATTATTATAACGGTTCAAGGTTGACCCTTAATGGAGAAATAAATTACAGGATCCAGCCTTATGGAAGTCTTGCTCTTGTCACCACTTATAATAATATATCATTGCCATTACCATACAACAGCGCTGAGCTGCTGCTCATAGGGCCAAGGCTTGATTTTACCTTTACCGACAAGCTCTTCTTTATCAGTTTTATTCAGTACAATAATCAGATTGATAACCTCAACCTGAACCTGCGTTTTCAGTGGCGTTTTGCCCCGGTATCTGATCTCTTCATTGTATATACCGAGAATTCATTCCCTGCTGACTACAGCATCAAGAACCGTGGCCTGGTTGTTAAGTTATCCTACTGGTTCAACTAAATATCTATTTTATCATAAAATTAAGAAGTGGTATTTCGCCAAGGTAGGCGACCAGGTTATCATTTTTTTTAAGGGGGCCTACACCCGATGGTGTACCTGTAAAAATAAGATCCCCTGTTTTGAGTGTAAAAAACCGGGAGACATAGGATATTATTTCATTGATTCCGAATATCATATCAGATGTATTGCTCTGTTGAACAGTTTTATTGTTGATTTCAAGTCTGAAGTCAAGATTACCCGGATCCTTAATAGTGCTGACGGGTATGAATTTTCCTATTGGTGCGGCACCATCGAAACACTTTGAAATCTCCCAGGATAATCCTTTTTTTGACAGCCGGCTTTGCAGATCGCGTGCCGTTATATCTATACCTACGGTCACTTCATCAAAATAACGGTGTGCAAACTCTGGGTCGATTCTTTTTCCCAGTTTGCTTATTTTGAGTACTACTTCAACCTCATAGTGTATTTCCGCTGAAAAGTCAGGGAGAAAGAATGGTTTATTCTTTTTCAGAATCGAGGAGTCGGGTTTGAGGAATACAACCGGTTCATCCGGAAAGGGGCGATTCATCTCCAGTGCATGCTGCCTGTAGTTAAGTCCGATACAGATGATCTTCATTTTACTTCGGATTTGGTTTCTGTTTCTTCCCAAAATCCCTGAGTTTGATCTCAGTAAGCACTTTTTTAGTATATAGCGGAAAATCTCCGTTCATCATCCAGGAATAATATGAAGGTTCTTCAGAAAACACAGCCTCAACAGGTTTGCCCTTATGCTTTCCGAAATTAAAAATCTCAACGCCATTCTCATCCAGGACTATTCTTCCTGCAAAATCCACAAGGTTATTAAAGGAGCTGTATTCCGCCAGTTTTTCAGTATCATTTTCCAGGTCATTATACCTGTCGAGCTGAGCTTTAAGCACCTCATAGGTCGCTGCAGTGTCTGCCTTTGAGCTATGGGCGTTATCAAGGTTTTTTCCGCAATAGAACTGGTAAGCAGCCGACAGTGTTCTTTGTTCTTTTTTATGAAAAATCACCTGAGGATCGACATATTTTCTTTTTCTGAAATTGAAATCGATATTTACTCTCAGGAATTCCTCAGCCAGCACAGGTATATCGAATTTAACAGCGTTATAACCGGCAAGGTCACAACCCTCAAGGAAAGCAGCAAGATTCCTGGCTATCTCTCTGAATGTTGGAGCATTTTCAACATCTTTATCGGTAATACCATGAATTGCTGTAGATTTTGGAGGGATAGCCATTTCGGGATTTATCCTTGCAGTCATCCACTCTTCTTTATCATTGGGGCTAATCTTAAGAACTGAAAGCTCCACAATACGATCGCTCGAAACATTTATTCCGGTTGTTTCGAGATCAATAAATGCGATCGGACGTCTTAGGTTAAGTTTCAACTATCAGGCATTAATCATCATCGGCATGAGAAGCATCAGAAGATCTTCAGACTCGTTGTCGGTCTCAGCAGGCAGGAATAACCCTGCTCTTGTCGGGTCAGCCAGCTCAATTATTACATCCTGGGTGGAAATATTTGCAAGTATCTCGAGGAGAAAAACTGATTTAAACCCTATTTCAATCTCCTCGCCCTCATACTGGCATTTGATTCTTTCGTAAGCGGAGATGGAAAAATCAATATCCTGAGCTGATACCATTACCTGATTTCCTTTGAGCTGAAGTTTCACCAGGTTACTGGCCTGATTGGAATAGACTGAGACTCTTTTCAGAGTATTATAAAACTCGACCCTGTCAATTGTAATCTTGCGTGGATTATTCTTAGGGATTACAGAATTATAATTTGGATAGTTCCCTTCAACAAGGCGGCAGACAACTTTGTAATCGTTAAGCTTGAAGAATGAGTTTTTATCATCAAATTCGACTGATACCGGGCCCTCTTCTTTGGGAAGGATGTTCTTCAGGAGGGAAGCCGGCTTTTTGGGCAGAATGAAAGATGCATTATCATCAGCATGTGCGTCGGATCTCTGGTACCTTACCAGCTTGTGAGCATCAGAAGCAACAAAAGTAATCTTGTCAGTGGAGGCTTCGATAAAAATTCCACCCATCACCGGACGCAATTCATCATCAGCGGTTGCAAAAAGGGTTTTGTTTATACCGGCCAGCATAACATCAGCATTAATCTGAAATGAGAACTTTTTGTCTTTCTTTATTGAAGGCAATGCCGGAAAGTCAATCCCGCTCTGACCAACAACACTGAACTTACCATTCTCTGAGCTTATAACCACTGCCAGCGTATCCAGGTTAATGTCGAAAGCCAGAGGCTGCACCGAAAACTCCTTAAGTGTGTCAAGAAGTATCCTTGCAGGAAGAGCAATTGTACCGTCACCTTCAGCATTTTCCAGTTTCATCCTTGTTATCAATGTCGATTCAAGATCAGATGCAGTAATCTCAAGGTCATTTCCCGAAAGACTGAAAAGGAAATTATCAAGTATGGGAAGCGTGTTCTTTGAACTTATTACCCTGCTTATGGCCTGCAGATGACCTAGAAGTTCTGTGCTGGATACAACAAATTTCATCTTTGTATGGAGTTTAAGTTTAATTATTCATTATAGACTTCTCTAACCAATTATTAATAAATGAATTAGAGCATTATTGGCTTCAGTTTCTTAATTATCAATATTACAAAAAAAACTAATATTCTCAAATTAAAATATTATTTGGCATAGAAATATAACTTCTTTTTAAGGATAGGATCAACATCAAAATACCTCATAATTAAAAGCTTATCACTATCACTGGTTTTTGCCCATAACCTGTCGCTGTCTTTCTTTTCTGAACCATCATCTTCAAGGTATCTCTCCCATAAAGTGAGAACACTCTTCGTTCCATCAGATTTTATAAGAGTGATAACAAATAACGGTTTTTCCGATTCAATCTCTTCCTGTTCTTCAGAAGATATTTCGTCTGCCAGTGACTCAAACGGAACCCTGATAAAATATGAGAGATAACGAATTATTCTCGACGTGTCCCAGCCTGTTAAAGGAGCATCCGGACCGGAAAGATTGAAATTCCGGTTGCTTTTTACTATTGTGAAAGATGAAGAGATATCTGAAAAGTGTTCCACTGATACTGAAGAGATCTGTGATGGAAGAAGGTTAAAAACAGTAAATGGCTGCCAGTAAAACTCATTCAAACTGAAAACTGAACCTATTTCATCTTCATATCCGGGGATGCTTACGATAAAGGGCTTTGAACCCTCCCTTATCTTCATAATATTTCCATAAATATTTGATTTTGTTTGATATACAAGGAAGGATTTTATGAGCTTACTTTTTTCAAACACTTTTACCTTTACTGGTGTTATGCCTTTCTCAGTGATTTCTGAACTGAAAAGATCGTCTGATACAGGTGATTTTATTTTAATCTCCTTAAGAGCTCTCAAAATAAAAAGGAGAGTGCTTTTTCTGATTTCATTTTTACCATTAACAAACCATTCACTACCTTTTTTTTCAAGTGTCAGTCTCTTATCTCCCCCTGTAAGCTCTATTCGTGTAATTTCTTTACCGCGATCTGCAGCGAAGTCACTATTACCTTTCCCAAACGGGGTCCTGTTATTCAGAACTAAAATAAAAAGCAATAGTAAAAGAAGAGCAGGCAGGAAATATTTTAATATTAATTTATTCATTATTAATACTTTGTATAATATTTTTTTCTTAAGAAGCCATAAAGGATTCCTGCCAGAATAACTATCAGAACCGGAACAGTAATATTAACAAGTTGCCATTTTAAACGTTCTGTCCTGATCCTGTTTCTGTCAAGCAACCGGAGCTTCAGTTCCCTTGATCTTAATTTCATTATACCATTGTCATCAACGAGATAGTTCAGGCAATTCAAGATAAAATCCCTGTTACCAAATATCTGGCCGGTGTATCTGTCCTGCCCGAGTGGATAATGTATTTCAGCGGTACCTGACCTGCGGACTTCATTCCTGATTATATCACCATCGGCAATGACAATCATTTTTGTTCTGACGCTTTCGGTCTTAACCGTGAGGTTTTTATCCGGAATTAAATGATCAGTCATTCTGTTTCTGAATGCAGAAGGAAAAACTCCCTCAAGCAGAACAGCAACAGGGAGGTTCGATTTATTAAAGTTGCTTTCGACAGGTATTAATTCAGCCTCTTTCAGACTTATAATGAAAGGAGGAGAAAGTGTTCTTGCGAAAGGGGATGTTGATAAAAGTACTCTCTTTGATATGGCACGATCAAGGCCAACAGTATCAATATAGTTAGTATATTCTCCTTTGACTTTGTTCAGGTTCCTTGTAACAGGATGGTCTGACGAGGGTGAGAGCAGGGGGAAATAGAACCATGGAGCTGAAACGATCTGTTGTGGTGAACCACCACTCATAACTGTCAGCCTGATGAGCATGCACTCGAGGTCCTGAACAATAACCGGATTTATTCTTGCGCCGTATCTGAAAAGTTGATCCTCAATATTTAAAGGACGATACAAAGCCACAGTCTCACCATAAACAAGAGTGTCGGTGTTGACTGATACTTCTTCATACAGCCATACCACCTTTCCTCCGTTCATAATATACTGATCGATGACAAACTTGTCGTTTTCGTTAAACTCCCGTTCAGGACCTGCAATGACCACTGCAGAATACTTATCAAGGATACCAGGGTTACCGCCAATGACCCCTCTGTCAACAGTAAAGAATTTGGCAAGATGAAGGGTAATATCGGCAACTTCAATCTCCGGAAATTCTCCATGTCCCTCAATGAATGCCACTTTATATATGGTATCGGAACTCAGTGCCGAAATAGTCTGAATCATTTCGTATTCAAGCCCTTCTATTGAATGAAGGAGGTTTTGCTCTGCAGGTACATCAATATTATTTCGCAGGAAATTTACAGGGACTTCAGCACCATTATAATTTACGATCATCCCGGGAAAGATGATTTTCTGACTGGAACCACCCTCATCATCCCCTGCCTGAACATTAACAGGATTAAGTCCTTTTGCTCTAAGCTCCTTATATAAGGACTCTCTTTCACCTGTATCCTTCCCCTCAGAAGGATTAATAAATTCATAATCCAACCTCCGTTTCGAAATAATCCTGAATTCCTCCAGCATCTCTTTTACAGAACGCTTCAGCCGCTTGAAAGGTATCGGCATCTCCCCCTCAAGATAGACCTGAATAAATATATCGTTCCTCAGACCTGACAAAACGTTCCGGGTCGGCTCGGAAAGAGTAAACCTTTTATCCTCTGTCAGGTCAACTCTGACCCTCAGGAATGAGCCTGCTGCTGCCAGACATATTACAACAACCACTGCTGAAATGAACTGGAGCACACTCTTCACCCTGTTGTTTTTAATATCCTTGTAGTCGGTCATGCTTCAGCCTTGTTTTTTCCATTTACGTGATAGCAATATCAGCCTTGTTGCTTCATTAAAAATGACAGCCACGGCAATAAAATAAGCAATATCGCCGATGTCAACCACTCCTCTGCTGATAGATTTGTAGTGTTCATTTATTCCTAAACGGATGACCAATTCATCAATCTTTTTGAGCCCCGGCAAATAGGCAAAAGAATCGAATCCGATATAAAGGAAAAAGCATATTATTATTGCCAGAATAAAAGCAACAACCTGGTTATCCGTCAGAGATGAAGCAAAGAGGCCGGCCGATGAATAGAGTGCAGCCAGAAAAAACAATCCAATAAAAGCGCCCAATATTCCGCCCTTATCAAGGTTCCCGGGAACCTCGCCAAGCTGATAAACTGAGAAATAATATATCAGGGATGGAAGGAGTGCAAGCAAAACAAGTAAGAGAGAGGCCAGGTATTTTCCATAAATGATTCCTCTTTCAGTAACCGGTTTTGAGTAAATAAGTTCGATGGTACCCAGGCGTTTCTCTTCTGCGATCATCTTCATTGTTACGGCAGGAACGAGGAACAAAAATACCCAGGGAGATAAGAAAAACAGGGTGTCAAGTCCGGCATATCCACTATCCAGAACATTCCATTCTCCGGGAAAAACCCACATGAAAAGGCTGTTGATTAACAGAAAAACTATGATAACTATATATCCTGTCAGGGTACTGAAAAACCCGGTAATCTCCTTTCTGAATATGGCAAACATAGATAGCAGGTTATTAGGTTATTAAGTTATTTGTTTTCAATAGCAACGGCATTTTTTATATCCGTAACAGTAACCCCCGAATAATAAAAATCGATTATCTGACTGAAATTAAATCCTTTTGCCGCCATAGCCATAGCCCCTTCCTGGCATAATCCGACGCCATGCCCGTAGCCCCTGCCTTTCAGCAGAACCGAATCTCCATCTGCAGAAACTGAAAAAAATGTTGATCTGA
>DATKXL010000079.1:0-12360 GCA_035529055.1 Bacteroidales bacterium | reverse complement strand
GGACATATCCTTTTTGTTGACGGGGGGATCCTCGCCAATTTCGGGTATGTGAAAGGGGAAAATGATCTGTAGGTCGTACAAGTCGTGCAGGTTATGCAGGTTCTTCCTCCCTTGCTTTTCCGTTGAAATAGAGAATTGAGGCGAAAATCGGCAGGACCGGAAAAATAAGGGCATTGACAGCAGCTGACAGAATAATGAAGACCGGGTTGGTTGTCAATTCTATAAGATTACCGGCTTCCTGAGGATTGACAAATGCTTTCATGAAACTGCCTGTAAAAGGTATAAGTATGATACCTGATAATATTATTGAAACAACAATAAGGATTATGATAAATACCGCAGTCCAGCCCATATTTGGCCAGAAATTGCGATGAGCAAGAGTAAATGTCCTGCTGATAGTATTCGCAATATTAGGACCCTCTGCCATCATTACCGGTAAAATAAAAAGGTAGATCATCAGAAGATACAGGGCCACAAAAAAAATTCCGATTATTAAAGCTACTAAACCCAGGAAAAGTGCCAAAGATCCAACAAATGCCAGCAGGATCATAATGATCAGGTAGGGGATGAAATATCTGAGCGATTTTACTGCACACCTGAGAATGTTTTCTTCACTGTCCAAAGGATTATATATAATATAATATTGAAGTATTGTTGTGAACAGTAAACTGATTACAGAAATTATCAATATCGGGACTATAAAATCCTGTATCCTTGTAAGCATTTCCTCCATATCAGTAATACTCTGGAGTTCCGCAAAATTTATTAAAGTGGAAGCATACTGTATTATCAGTGACAGGACAAGTGAGATTATGAATAGTGAAAGGAATTTCTTCTTATAGAAATCCCATAATGATGACATTGCGCTGTCGATATTGTGTATTTTATAAAGCGGGTGTTTGCTGAACTCATCCATTTTTTGAAAATTATATTATTTGCAGGCGTAAATATAAGACAATATAACCCTTCAACCTTTCAACCTTTAAACCTTTAAACTGACAAATCACCATAAGAACAATTAACATAACCAGAATCTTTCAGTCCGAAGAAAAAAAATATCTTTCACATTGTTCTTTTAGTTTCTGAATACCTATATTCCCGGTTTCATCAATAGCCTCCACCTCGATAAAGGTTCCCAGGTCCCTGATGTTTTCTGCCCTGGCCTTAAACTCAAAATTGACAATGCCCATTTACATTTGTATTCAATATTCTTCAATTCAAATGCACCCCATGCTCCACGCCTTATTTTCCTTTCCTCCAGTGTCTTACAACAGTGCTGAAAGGGAATAAAGTTATCTCCTTCTTTCGCGGAAAAATGCCCTCATTGACAGCTTTAACATCTTCTATTGTATAAAAAGCATCCGGATTAAACCGGTTTATGATCGTTAATACATTATCCAGGTCGTTCCTCTGGACAATTGTAAAAATAAGATGCACTTTCTCAACAGCACCATGCCCCTCAATATGTGTGGCACCAAAACCGCATTTGTTTAGAGTTGCTACCAGATCCGGACCCCTTTCATTGGTAAAAATCCTGATCATCTGGATGCCTATTGCAAGTTTCTCCTCTATGATCATCCCCACAAAGTTACCAGTGGCAAATCCTCCTGCATAGGCAACATAATTGATATAGTTATCGAGGTTCTGCATGATCTTGCTGATTGCAATAATCCATATCAGGACCTCAAAAAATCCAAGTACCGGGGCAATGTTTTTCTTCCCTTTGGATACAAAGATGATGCGCAATGTGCCAATTGACACATCGCAGATCCTGGCCAGGAAAATAAGAAGAGGCAAAATGCCATAGCTGAAGAGGTCGGAGTTGAAGAAAGAGGTTTCCATAATGATTATTTTAAACAGAGGATAAATATACGAATTGTAAGCCTGTTAATAAATATATTGTATATGATAGAATAAGGGAGTGGGAGAGTGGGAGAGTGGGAGAGTGGGAGAAAAAAATTTGGAGAATTGCGAACAAATTACTATCTTTTAAGTTTATATCTTTTGGTAACTAAACAAAACACATGAAACGACGCGATTTTATCAAAACAGCCTCACTGGCAGCCCCAATGATAAGCTTATTCCCTGCGGATCTCTCTGCGATCGCGAGGAAATCTCTTCCCGGGAAACTTGAAAAGCGATCTTTGGGCAGGACGGGGGAGATGTTATCAATGATCGGTTTTGGAGGAATAGTAGTAAGAGACGCAACCCCCGATCAGGCTTCAACAGCTGTAAAACTGGCAATTGATGCCGGTATAAACTATTTTGATGTTGCTCCATCGTACGGTGATGCCGAAGTAAAACTGGGACCGGCACTGGAACCCTACAGAAAAGATGTTTTTCTTGCCTGCAAGACAGGCAAACGTACGAAAGCTGAAGCAAGAGCTGAACTGGAGCAGTCATTGAAAAACCTTCGTACCGATCATTTTGATCTGTATCAGCATCATGCAGTCACCAATCTTAAGGATGTGGATACATTACTTGGCCCCGGAGGGGCCATGGAGACATTCGTGGAAGCAAAAAAGGAGGGAAAGATCCGTTTTATAGGTTTCTCGGCACATTCGGTAGAAGCTGCAATGGCTCTGATGGATCGATTCAATTTTGATACAATCCTCTTCCCCTTCAACTTTACCACATGGCATGCCGGTAATTTTGGACCACAGGTTATGGCCAGGGCGCAGGAAAAGCAGATGGGGATACTGGCTCTTAAAGCTATGGCTAAAGGACCATGGCCTCAGGGTGCTGACCGTTCAAAATATCCGAAATGCTGGTATGAACCGCTGGTCTCTCCGGAGGATATTACCATGGGACTGCGTTTCACCCTGTCGCATCCGATAACGGCGGCAGTACCGCCTGGAGAAGAAGAGCTGTTCAGAATTGCACTGAGCGTCTCAGATAAGATTAAGCCTCTTGAAAAATCTGAAATACAGACAATAAAAGAGAAGGCTCTCAGCGGAACTCCGTTGTTTAGTTACAGCGCGTGATTAAACCTGCACTGAATACTATTTAACTGTTTTCAACCTTAGGTTAATTCTTCTGTTATAAATATAATAACAGGGTTCCTTACATTGCACCTCTTCGAACTTGACACGCGGAGTGGTTGAATCAACTGAAATATATTTCACTCCATTGATATAATAAGTAGCAGATACAGTATATTTTTTATTTAATGGAACCATCTTCATTGTTTCAGATGCGCACGTAACAAACGAACTATACAAAACACTATCACCAATGTCCCCTTCGTAAATATTCAGGTACACCGGACAATGATTACCTGAATTTATCATTATTTCCATCTTTGCGTTTAAAGGTTCTACTGTTATACAATCACTGCAGTTTACAATGAGAGTCCCAAGTTCCTCACAGGAGAACAACAGAACAATAATAACCAGAAAAAACACTTTTAAAATTGTTTTCATACTGTTTTAGTTCCATCTAATCGTTTTTGCAGGAGCTCTTACTTTATCAAAGAAAAAGAAATAGGAAAACCCTGTTCTGCCCCAGATGGGGCCATTCTTATAGTATCCGGTTCGCATATAATCAACTCCTGCTGAAAAACCAATGTTTTTCTTTTCCCATTTTATACCGGCGGACGGGATGATCATTAACTTTTCGACAGGTGTTATATTGGTTCCTCTGAACTTATTGCCAAATGTGTAAGCCACAGATAATGAGGTTGAAATTAAAAAATTTCCTCTGAATGGGTTGTCAGTTAAAGCAAAATCCTTGAACAACCCGACATAGGCTACCGATCGCTTTTCCCTGTACTGAATGAAGGTATTTTCTGACTCTTCTATCATTATCCTTGTGTACCATAATTTAGAATCAAAACCGGCGATTACACCTGCGTTTATCATAGGTTCACGGAATGACAGTCTAAAGCCTGTATAAATATCGTTTAAATTAAACTTAGATGAAACAGAAGCCTCCATCTGGTCAACCTTGGGTTTTAGTTCCCCCGGTACATTATACTTCTTAAGCAGCCCGGCAATTTCTGTTCTTCTGTATTTTGAGGCTACATAATATGGATCTGCCGCTTCTTTTTCGCGCAATGTCCAATCCAGAGCTTTTTTAAGAAGAAACTGTGTGGCATCATACTGATTTGTTTTTATTGAAATTGCAAGAGCATCATAATTATATTTATTCAGCTCATAAATATCAACCCCCTTTCTAATCAACAAGTCCATAATGATAGTATCATTATTCTGTGCGGCTATCAGAAATGGTGTGAATCCATTTTCATCTCTGGCTTCCATATTTGAACCATTCTGAATCAACAAATCAGCAACATCAGCATAACCTGCCAGTATTGCAGCCATCAGAGGGGTTGTTCCATCCAGCGATTTCTTATCAACTGAAGCTTCATAATACAGGAGCAGGTCGGTAACGTAGAAATAACCATATAGCGATGCATAATGAAGAGCGGCAGCACCATGATTATCAGAAATATCAATATCAGCTCCGGCTCTTAAAAGTGCTTCTGCAATCTCAATATTCTGGTTTTTTACAGCAATAAGCAAAGGGGTTTCGAAGCTACTGGTTATCTGGTTAAGATTAGGATCATGAGTTAACAGCACTTTAACAGCGGCGAGATGATTATTTGATACAGCAAAAATAAGTGGAGTCGCCTTTTCAATAGTTTCGGCATCAATATCAGCACCTTTGCTTATCAATCGGTCAATTTCCGAAGGAAAACCAAGTGACGATGCTATCATAAGGTTATATTCAAGGGAACCTGTGAAAAAGGAGGAAATGTATGATGTCGTGTCAATTTCTGATTCCTGGGCCGGGATTTTGTCCGCTATGCTCATGATAATAATCATTGCCACAAACCGTATTAATAAACCCTTGGCCCTTGACATAGATACAAAGTTAGCTTTTTGATACTTTATAAGGTTTAATTAAAGATAATAAAAATAATTGTTAATAATCTTCACAGGATTATTGATAATTTATATTTCGGTATAAAAGGATACTTTATTACTTTTGTGACTATAAAAATTTGAAATTTGACAAGGATAAGAAGGATATTGCTGATTACACTATTGTTTCTTGTAATAAATTACCATCCGGGTGCCAACGAAAAATCTGATTTAATCGTTGAGAAGATTGTCCCGGGAAATGTTCGGCTGTTAAATGAGGACTCCTCGGGAAAGGAGTTTTCCGAATGTGACAGGTTAATCGGAACATTTCTTCACAATTGGAATATTGCGGGTGCTTCTATAGCTATATCCAGAGATGGCAGGCTGATCTTTGCTAAAGGTTACGGCTATGCCGATACTGCCGCAATGACGGAAATACAACCTTACAGCAGGTTTCGTATTGCCAGCATATCCAAACTGGTAACTGCTGTCGGAATAATGAAGCTTTCAGAAGATGGCAGACTGTCGCTCGATGACAAAGTTTTTGGCCCCGACGGAATTCTTAATGATCCTTATTTCAACGATCCCAAAGATTACAGGGTGAATAATATTACCGTTGCACATCTGCTCAGTCATTCAGGAGGATGGTCTCAAAGATGGGGCGATCATATGTTCATGCCTATGGTTGTTGCGAAGCAAATGGGTGTTGATCTTCCGGTTGATTTAAAGACTATAGTAAGGTTTGCCCTTGATAAAAGGCTCCATTTTACTCCCGGGACAGGTAAATCATATTCCAATCTGGGTTATTCTATACTCGGATTAATAATTGAAAAAGTCACAGGCCTGCCATACGGGGAATACTGCGGACGTGAGATTTTTGAACCTCTGGGTATTTATGATATGGGACTTGCAGGAAACCTTCCCTCAAAAAAAGCCCCATTTGAGGTTACCTATTATGAACCAACTGATGTGCTTCGTAAACCTTCAATATATGGTACAGGGGAGTTGCTGCCTCCCAGTTATGGCGGAAATGATATAGAATCACTTGGAGGTGCAGGCGCATGGGTGGCTACAGCACCCGATCTGATGAGGTTGCTTCTGGCAGTTGACGGGTTTGTGTCAAAAAAAGATATTCTGAGTGACGAGAGCATAAAGTTTATGACTGATAACAACAATGGTTTTGCTCCGGTCGGCTGGAAAACAACCATCTTCAATGGTACCTGGTGGAGAACTGGATCATTCCCGGGTTCTGCCGGGATGCTTAAAAGGCAATCAGATGGAATTGCATGGGTTGTCCTGCTTAATTCAAGTGCATGGAACGGACCGGAAATCAATCTGTATATCAATAATATGATGTCAAGGGTAATCTCCGGCATAAAACAATGGCCCGATCATGACCTTTTTGATTATTCCCTTGCTTTACCACTTAACAGTTCTTATAACATAAATTCAACAAATTAATGTGCTTTTCTGTTAATGTTAACCTGGTCAGGGATGAGATAGAAGACCGTTATGGTGTAACATTCCCCGACAGGGACAGATACCAGCCCAGCTATTATTATCATGCTTTCGGGTTGCCTGAACTGCCAGCTTTATGCTCAGAGTCTCCTGAAAAGGTTCAGCTGCTCCGCTGGGGATTAATCCCGTCGTGGGTCAGAAATAGTGATGATGCGAACATAATCAGGTATAAAACCTTTAACGCCCGGGCCGAAACTGTTGAAACAAAACCCTCTTTCTCTGCTTCTTTGAAATCGGGAAGATGTGTAATACCGGTTAAAGGATTCTTTGAATGGCAGCACAAAGGAAATGAAAAAATACCATGGTATATCTACCATTCTGATTATGAAATATTTTCAATTGCCGGCCTCTATGCGCGATGGGTCGAGAGCAGTACAGGGGAGGTTTTCAATACATTTTCAATAATAACAACAGATGCAAATGATCTTATGGCTGTTGTTCATAACTCTAAAAAGAGGATGCCTGCCATACTCGATAAGAGCGATGAGAAGAGATGGATAAACCAGGCAACAACTCCTGCTGAAGCCCTGACAATACTGAGACCTTGTCCCTCGGAAGTGCTTAAAGCTCATACAATAAGTAAGCTTGTCAACGACAGATCAGCAAACAGGAATAATCCCGAAGTGATCCGCCATTTTTACTGGGCCACAAAATGATAGGTTAATGTCCCCTTCTGGGTTTTTGGAGCCTTCAGATCAGGACTGAACCTTGAAATCATGGCACTGCCGATTGCAGTCTCAATAAGACATTCATCTGCAGTTGTGGTTTCGTGTGCAATTATCTGTACATTCTCTACCTTGCCTCTCTGATCCACCTCTATCAATAGTACAACCTTGCCTGCTCCCTGGCATTTATATATCGGGATGGGAAGATATATATGATATCTGCCTGAAAGTTCGTAATAAATGCGGGTGGGCCCCTTGTAATTGGCAGCCATTTTCTGGGATTCCTTTAGCTGCTCCTCTTTTTCTGATTCCTTGTTCTGGTCTTCAAAAGAAAGTTTTTCTTCTTCTGTTAACTCATTATTTCTTTTTTGCTCGTCAATATAATTGTCAGGCCTGAGTTTCCCGCTTTGAATCAATTCTTCCTTTACTTTATCTATATAATCATCCGGATCAATTATTTCTTCACTTTTGCTTGCCAGGTTCCGGGCAATATTTAACATTTCCTGGTCGTCATGAAGAACATTTTCGATTGTTGTTGCAGGTAATTCAATCAATTTCTCCTCTTCCTCAGGCTCTTCTATTGCTACAAATTCTATTTCAAATTCCCTGGAGCGATCCTTCTTTATTGTTTGCAGCTGAAAGGACATAAAGATGATACCCGCTATCAGATGAACGATAACGGTGCCAAGAATTCCAACCAGTTTCCCTTCATATTTCCTCATTCCTCTTCTTTTTTCTTTTTCTTAGCTTTTGTTTTCGTCTTTGGAGGTTTGTCAAAAGTCTGATTCTTAAAAAGTCCATTCTTTACTCCGCTGAAGAACTTTGCCCATGCAAAAGGATTAAGCAGATTATTCACAGGATACTGATTTCTTGTTGCCATTGCATTGAAATTCTGCTCCATGGCATACCGGTAACCGGCTTCGGGCGTAATACTCACGCCTACTGAATTAGCAATTTCAGTCTGAATTGAAGCCAGATTTTCATTCATATTTGCTATTTCAGGAATAACGGGGTAGGGTTCTGTCATCTTTTTTATGAATTCATCATAGCTCTTCCATGGCAAAATTACAACATCTTCGATGGGAATAGTATCAGTGTACATTACAATATCAAGATTGAAATGTCTTCCTTCAAAAGAGTGCGGAATCATCATCAGAGTCCGTTTGAACCCCACGGCTCTGAAAAGTATGGTGTCGCCGGGAGTACTTGTTATGGAATAGATGCCGTTCCTTTCACTGATAGTACCCCTTCTCAGCTTAATTGATATGACACCCACATTCGATATCGCATTGCTCTCTTCATCAGTGATTATTCCGCTTACCTGGAAGAACCTGTCCATCCCCTTTGTCTGACCAAATGTGATGATAAAGGGCAGAATGAATAAGATCAATGTATAGAAGAATCTGGTCAACTGTATCTTATGAATTGTTCATAACCAACAATACTCAAAGAGTCTGCAAATTAAGCATTATTGAATGGAACGTTAAAATATTTAACTTATTTTTAATATATTTCAACTTCCAAGTTAAAATTGTTAATAGTTAACAAAGTTTCTAAATTTCAATACTTTGCTTTGTAATCTTTATTAATATATGCAGAAACTACTATTGTTGGGCGATGAAGCCATAGCTCTGGGTGCGATAGATGCCGGATTAAGCGGGATGTACGCGTACCCAGGCACACCTTCGACAGAAATAATGGAATTTATTCAACGATCTGAAGAGGCAGAGCAGCGTAGAATCCACAGGGAATGGTCATCAAACGAAAAGACTGCTATGGAGACTGCACTTGGTATGTCATATACAGGAAAAAGAGCAATGGTGGCCATGAAACATGTCGGATTGAATGTAGCTGCCGACAGTTTTATTAACTCTGCAGTGACGGGCATCAATGGTGGTTTTATTGTTGTCGCAGCAGATGACCCTTCGATGCATTCTTCTCAGAATGAACAGGATTCAAGGTTTTATGGAAAATTTGCTTTTGTGCCGACATTTGAACCATCCGATCAGCAGGAAGCGTATGACATGATCTTTGATGCTTTTGATCTATCTGAGAAATATAGAATACCCGTCCTGGTAAGAATTACTACACGTCTTGCTCATTCCAGGGCCGGCGTCAAAAGAAGAGCTGCCCGGCCTGAAAATAAATTCCGGTTGCCCTCTGATCCACGACAGTTTGTCCTTTTACCATCAATAGCAAGAAAGAAGTACAGACTCCTGTTATCCGTTTATGATTCGCTGAAATATGACTACAGGATTTCCAGATATAACAGGTTCGTTGATGGTCCGGAGAGAAAGCTCGGGGTCATCACCTGTGGAATTGCATATAATTATCTTATGGAAAATTTCCCTGACCATGAACCTGATTTTCCGATATTGAAAATAACTTCCTACCCATTCACCAGAGACCTTATTCAGGATATCACCAGCAGGTGTGAGGAGATCCTGGTGTTGGAAGAGGGGTACCCTATAGTTGAAGAGGGACTCCGGGGGATACTTGACAATAGTCTCAGGATACTCGGACGACTTGATGGAACAGTACCGCGCGATGGTGAACTGACCCCTCTCATTGTGGCCAAAGCTCTGGGCTTGCCAGTCGATCCTGTCAATGTTGTGCCTGAAATTGTAAAGATGCGCCCCCCCTCTTTCTGCAAAGGCTGTGGCCATGCGGATACCTTTAATGCAGTGATCGAGGCGCTTAAACCATATAACAGTAACGGTGTATTTTCTGATATAGGCTGCTATACCCTTGCCGCCCTGCCGCCTTATAGCATTATTACTTCGTGCGTTGACATGGGGGCTTCGGTAACTATGGCTATCGGTGCTGCTGATGCAGGACTCTTCCCTTCGGTTGCTGTTATTGGTGATTCGACATTCACTCATTCAGGGATGACCGGGCTGCTCGATGCTGTTGTAAAAAAATCAAATATCACTGTTATAATTTCTGACAATTCAACAACAGGTATGACAGGTGGGCAGAAATCTCAGGCTACAGGGAGGATCGATAAAATATGTGAAGGAATAGGAGTAGCTCCGGAACACATAAGGATACTGGTTCCTTTACGTAAAAATCATGAAGAAAATGTACGTAATATCAGAGAAGAAATTGAATTTGGAGGTGTTTCAGTAATTATTGCATCGCGCGAATGTATTCAGACTGCAACAAAAAGAAAGAAAGCAGAATCCTCAGGAGAGTAACTCAAAACAAGTAAGAAATGAAAAACGATATAATATTGGCGGGTGTCGGAGGGCAGGGTATTTTATCGATTGCAGCAATTATAGGTCTGGCAGCGGTCGAAAATAATCTGTTCCTTAAACAATCGGAAGTTCATGGAATGAGTCAGAGGGGAGGTGACGTTCAATCGCATCTTCGGCTTTCTGATAAACCTGTATCTTCTGATCTGATCCCCCACGGAAGGGCAAGACTGATTATTTCTGTAGAACCGATGGAGTCACTCAGGTATCTCCCCTGGCTTTCCAGAGAAGGATGGCTGGTCACAAATTCAAATCCATATATTAATATACCCGATTATCCTCCGGTCGGGGATATCTTATCTGAAATAAGGAGACTCAGGAATCATATTATTATTGATGCTGATGCTCTGGCAAAGGAAGCAGGATCATCACGATCGGGTAATATGGTAGTTTTAGGAGCCGCATCACCATTTATTGAGATGCCCTTTTTCACTCTTGAGAGCGCAGTAAAGAAATTATTCGGACAAAAAGGGGATGAGGTTGTTGAAATTAATCTGAAAGCTTTAAGAGCAGGGAGGAATCACTCCTCCTTGCCCTGATCCTTCGCTGATTTAAGGAAAAGCAGATCATTCAGTACGATCTCGGTAATATACTTGGTTACCCCCTTCTTGTCCTCGTAATTCCGGTACGCTATCCTTCCTTCGACAGCAACCTGGCCACCTTTCTTGAGATATTTTCCTGCAACATCAGCCAGACCGTTCCATGCGACTATGTTATGCCATGTGGTCTCCTTGACTTTCTGACCTTCCCCGTTTTTGAAATCGTCGCTTGTTGCCAGTGTGAAGCGTGTAACTTTTTTCCCGCTTTCAAGGGTTTTTGTTTCCGGATCCTGACCCAGGTTCCCGATCAGATTGACTCTGTTTCTTAATGAATTCATGACTTTTGTTTTTAAGTTTGACATTAATTCTATTTCAGAACAAACTTAAATCAAACACTCAACCTGTCTCGGTTATTAAATATTTATACTCGTTTCAAAATCATTTATAGTCGTTTGTATCCGTTTGAAAATGATTTTTTGTATCTTTATCAAAATATTAGTGCTGTGGAAAAGAAATGTCTCGATTGCGGCGATATCATTCGTGGCCGCACCGATAAGAAATTCTGTTCTGATCAGTGCAGGAATAACTACAACAACCGGCTGAACCGCGATTCAAACAATTATGTCAGGAATGTTCATGGATTGCTGAGAAAGAACAGGAGGATCCTCGCTGATCTTTACAATGAGGGCAAGTTAAAAGTGCATAAGGATGTTCTGTTTGCCCTTGGTTACAACTTCAGTTTCTTTACTCACATAATTGAAACATCAGATGGACGGAAGTTCAACTTTTGTTTTGAGTATGGATACACTGAAATCACAAAAGATTTTCTGGAACTCAGGCACAAAGACCAGTATATTGAATATCAATAAAAAGGAAAATAGAATTTTATATTTTCCCTGGTCAGTCGTGCGCCGTATCCGGAATCCTGAAATGACTCGCAATAGTTAATTTCAGATCCTTTCTCTTTGCCATATTGTTCGATGAGTTTATCCCGGTAAGGCGCAGCACTTGATCCGGATTTTCTCGCCTTTCCTAACCATGCTCTCCTCTCGGCATCAGAGGCGGGAACCTGGTCGAGGGCTCCCCTGTTGAAAGGCAGCCATTCGTACATCTGTGACGTATGCTGATGATACATATCTATCTTTTTTTCAATAATATCATCAACAGGGATGCAAACATCAGCCCTAAAAGGTTCCGGATGAACAAATCCATCGCTCATATAAAGAAAAACCGGATTCTTCTGCAGGTGAGGGACCTTTGGCACTATCGTCGGAACAGTTACCATGTATGCCGCATCAAGCACCAGAGTACCTGTGTATCTGTGATCAGGATGATAATCATAGGGACGGTGAGTAATAACTATATCTGCCCTGTGTTCCCTTATCAGACGTATAACCTGTAACCTGTTCTTATATGTCGGCATTAACTGTCCGTCATGGTTGTCGAGTGTAATATATCTCACACCAATAACCTCTCCCGCTCTTCTGGCTTCTTCCCGTCGTATCCTGGCAAGCTCCTT
>DATKXL010000078.1:0-8534 GCA_035529055.1 Bacteroidales bacterium | reverse complement strand
CTTTCTTGGAAGGGACAGTGATTTCACAAGCTCTTCTATCGAATGAGCACCTATGATATTCTTCCCCTTTGCCCTTCCGGCAATAAAATCATCAACTTTATGAAGTGTCCGGTTATAAACAGTTACCTGAAATCCTTTGCTTTCCATGTTGAGAACAAGGTTTTCTCCCATAACAGCAAGTCCTATTAGTCCGATATCTGATAATTTGTTCATAGTTAATTGGTTAGAATGGTATGTTTTTATCTTTATTTCATGAACTCACCCCCTTGCCCCCTTTCTACCCTGCATGCTGGCTCCTCGCTAAACCAGACCACCGGGCTGGTTCTTCACGCTCGGCCCTGTAAAGAGGGGGCCTCTTACTACTTTTTACTTTTTACTTTTAACTTTTGCCCTGTGCCCTGTGCCCTGTGCCTTTGTAATACTCCCTGACCACCTCATCCATCACCCAGCTCGTTCTCGCAGCTGTGATCCCTGTGCTTACAACATTTCCGTTACCGGATAAGGCATTTACAACCTGTTCAATCAGGTAATACTGCACATTTTCAGGTCTTTCATTAATGAATTCCCGGCGACCCTTTTCATTTAACAGGATAATAGGTTCAAAGCTGAATGTTGAGCTTTTTATCATACCTCTTTCCCCGAAGATCTCAAGTGAATCCCTGTCGCTTTCAGGTGAAACTGTGAAACACCAGTTTCCCGTTACTGCTATATCACCGGGAAAGAGGAAACAGGCTGAAACAAAATCCTCGGCTTCATACAGATTTGCCTGGTTGAGCTCTATTGATCTGATTTGCTGAACGGGTCCGAATAAAAAATCGAAATAGTCCAGCTGATGTGAAGCAAGGTCAAAAAAATGCCCTGCACCGGAAATCTCAGGTTTTACCCGCCATGTCAATCTCCCATCTTTCTCATCCTGTGAGGGATAGTTGTAAATCTGAACCTGAACAAACCTCACTTTGCCAATTTCTCCATTCTCTATCAACTCTTTGATCTTCAGAAATCCCGGAAGTGTTCTTCTGTAGTATGCAACAAAAACGGGTTGTCTGTACTTTTCTGAAGCCTGGTTGATTTTAACACACTCATCATAATTCAACGCCATGGGCTTTTCTATATAAACCGGCTTATCGGATTTCAGAGCTTTTATAGCATATTCTGCATGACTTCCCGGTGGGGTGGCAACATAGACAGCATTAACATCCTTATCATTGATAAGATCATCAGCATTGGTGTAGAACTTTGGAACATTATGCCGCTGCGCATAATCTTCTGCTTTGGCTGCGTCTCTCCTCATTACAGCAACAAGCCTTGAGTTATGCACCTTGCTAAAAGCAGGTCCGCTTTTTACTTCAGTGACCTCGCCGCAACCTATTATCCCCCAGTTTATCATTTAAGTTTATCTTTTGAAGCCCATAAGCCAACGGCAGGATTGGAAATATAAAAAAACTCTTCTCCGTCAGGAAGTCTGTTGAAACCATCCTTTAATTTGTCAGGATTGTATTTTTTTAATGCCTGAGTGAGATCGGCAAACTTAAAATTAACCGATTCAATCTCTCCCCTGGTTAAAATGCCCGGACAATATGTAATTGAGAACCTTCCCTCTGAGCTTCCATGAATTAAATGAGCTGCAGCACTGAGATTATTGCGGAGTTCCTCATTTGCTTCAAGAAATTTTAAAGTTGCAGGTGTGCCCCTGTAACCATATTTCCTGATAAGTCTGTCAATCTCTTTATCTTCACCAAATTCTTTCAATCCCGGAGCAAGAACGATCAGTTCTCCGTTATCTGCCATAGCCATGCGTGTTCTGTATATACTTTTATTTCCAAGCCATGTACTTCTAAATTCGGAAGGATCGAGAAATACAACAACCTTATTAAGCGGCTTATCAAGTACTGTAAAATTGACCTTAACAGACAGGTCGGCTGCAAGTTTGAATACTTCCTCATCATCCCCAATATAGAGACCTCTGATGACCAGCCTGCCACTCTCTTCACGGCCAATTACAGTATGAATGTAAACGACAGGAAGCTTTGGAATAAATTTGTCGGATGCATAATTTAAAAGTCTCCGTACCGGAGTATCAGCTTTGCCCATCATCTTCTCCATGCCATAGACTGCGCCAACGAAATGGCTTTTATTTATTCCCTCGGGCCCGCCGGTTCCGACAAACAGGTTCTTGTTGTAGTTTGCCATCCCGACAACTTCATGCGGAACTACCTGACCGACAGACAGTATCAGGTCATGACCTCCATTGATGATAAGCTTATTCATCTGGGCGGGCCATTCATAATTGAGGGCGCCATCAGTAACCTTGGATACAAACTCTTCTGGTACAGTTCCAACCGTTACAACATCATTTCTCCAGTCATGTATGCGGAATAATTCGCCGGGTACCCCCCTGTACATTTTGGAAATTTCCCCTGCTGTCATTGGAGAGTGTGTTCCAAGCGCCGGGAGGATATCTTTCAGATTCTCTTTATAATAGTTATATAGCAGCGTTGTGATATCGCCGGCGCGGGAATGAAACCGTGTAAAATCAGGAGGAACAACAAGTACCTTTTTTCTCGGTCCGAGCTTTACAAGAGCAGCATATATTCCATACTCAAGATCATTCGGACCTATTACTGTGTTTTCTGAACCAGACTGATAATAAATCATATTCTTATCTTTTAGAAAATTCGGTTAATAATTCGGACTTTCACGTTTCTTAACAAACAGTTGCTAGTTGCTCGTTCCGCGTTTTGCCATTAACCCATTACTCCCTAGTGCCTTTACGCCTTTACCCCGTAGCGCCCCTTTTCACACCCCCGAGTACGCACTAAATCCCCCGTCAACCGGTATTACTACCCCGGTTACAAATTTCGACAGATCAGAAACAAGGTAAAGCAGTGTTCCTGTCAATTCGTCGGGTGTTCCATAGCGTTCCATCGGTGTGCTGTTTAATATTTTCCTCGCTCTGGGTGTTGGCTCTCCTGTCTTTTCATCAATAAGCAGGAACCTGTTCTGGTTTCCAAGAAGAAATCCGGGAGCAATGGAATTAACTCTTATACCAGTCTTTGAAAAATGAACGGCCAGCCATTGTGTGAAATTATTAACAGCAGCTTTAGCAGCAGAGTAGGCAGCTATCTTGGTCAAAGGACGGTATGAGTTCATTGAAGAAATGTTGATTATAACTCCTGATTTCTGCTTTATCATGTCTGTAGCGTAAACCATCGTTGGCAAAAGGGTTCCTTTAAAGTTCAGGTCGAAGACCTTGTCAAATCCCTCAATCTGAAGGCCAAAGAATGTATCTTCAGGATTTTCATTTCCCTCCATCTTTTCAATTTTGGTTGTGGCAGCTGGTGAGTTTCCTCCCGCTCCGTTCACCAGGATATCAATATTCCCAAATTTTTCATTGATCACCTGTTTTGATGCTTCCAAAGAAGCTTTATCAAGGACGCTGGCCGATAGTCCAATAGAAGGTGTTTTAAATTCATTTTCAATATCATAAGCAACTTTTGATGCAGCCTCCTGATTAAGATCAACGATCACAGTCCTTACACCCTCAGACGCAAGGGCTTTAGCCATTGTCGAACAGATCATACCAGCGCCGCCGGTAATAACTGCTACCTTATTCTTAAGATTTAATTTGTTCATTTATTTTGTTTTATAATTATTCGTAATCAGTTATGTTATATTTACCCTTCTCATTTTCTGAACTCATCCCCTCGTCCCCCTTCTCTTAAGGATAAGGGAAGGGGTAATGGGATGGGTTACATAAATCCAAAATACTCTTTTGCGTTTTTATATGATATCCCCTCAATCAAAGGCTTTACAAGCTCATCATCATCAGGTATAAGCCCTTTTTCGATCTCTTCACCAACGAAATTACAGAACAGACGACGGAAATATTCATGCCTCGGGTAGGAGAGGAAGCTTCGGGAATCCGTGACCATCCCGACAAACCTTCTCAGGAGTCCGAGGGCTGCAAGATCTTTGAGATGTTTTTCCATGCCGCTTTTCTGATCAAGAAACCACCAGGCCGCACCATACTGTACCTTCACAGCGGACGATCCGTCATTGAAATTACCTGCCATGGTGATCATCATTTCGTTATCGGCAGGATTAAGATTATAAAGAATTGTTTTGGCAAGCTGATCAGAATCATCAAGAGCACTCAGGAACCGAGACATTTTAATTGCATCCTGGGAAACACCAATTGAATCCCAGCCTGTATCAGGTCCCATCTGCCTGAACATACGTGCGTTATTATTCCTCATTGCGCCAACATGAAATTGTTGTGTCCATCCTCTCTTATGGTTCATCCTGCATATCTCCAGCATCGCTGCGCACCTGTATTTTTCAGTTTCCTCATACGTGAGCAATGAGCCATCAATCAGTTTCCGGAAGATACTGTTTACTTCAGATGCAGTAAAAGAGGTATAATAGAAACGCTCCAGACCATGATCGGAGAGACGCCCTCCGTGCTCATGGAAAAAATTATGACGATTGTCTGTTGCTTCAATCAGCTTCTCGAAACTATCAATCGTCAATCCGCACGTATTTCCCAGCTTGTCAATGTATAATTTAAACTTTTCGGGATTATCTGTTTTAACAATATTATCAGGTCGAAAAGTAGGTAGTACCTTTGTTTCAAATGAACCTTGCAACTGCCGGTGATATTCCAGAGTGTCGGTCGGATCATCTGTTGTACAAATAACCTCAACATTCATCTTTCTTATTAATGATCTGATGCTGAACTCTTTTATTTTCAGCATGGCAGAAGCTTTCTCATATATCTCATCAGCAGTCATGGGGGATAACAGATTGTAAATCCCGAAATACCTTGCAAGCTCAAGATGAGTCCAGTGGTATAACGGATTACCGATGGTTGCCGGCACTGTTTCGGCCCACTTGCCAAATTTCTCCTTCGGTGAAGCGGTACCGGTACAATATTTTTCATTTATGCCATTTGTTCTCATGGCACGCCACTTGTAGTGATCACCCTCCAGCCATGCCTGTCCGAGATTTTCGAACTGACTATCCTCAGCGATTATGGAAGGTGAGAGATGGCAGTGAAAATCAATTATTGGCTGCTGTGCCGAAAACTCATGGTAAAGTCTTCGGGCTGTAGTATTCTCAAGAAGAAAATCTTCATTAATAAATGGTTTCATAATTTTCTTTCGGGATTATTTTGATAAATTGATAAGGGCTAAAATTTAAGAACTTCCACGAAAATAGCAATAGGAAATCAATTATTCAAATATTACTATAAGTAGTTCAATAATTAATGCGTCTGAGCTAAAATTCCGGAAAATTGATGATTTTCCGGCCAAAGATTGTATTTTTGAAAGAAGTAAATATCGAATCCTTTAAAATCATTACCTATGAGGAGTCTTATAAGTATTTTACCTGTTTTATTGCTTGTTTCATTAAGAGGATATTCTCAGGATCTGCAAACTCCTGCATTTAAGGATGCTCTTAATACTGATGATGTCAGAACGGTATTGAAGGCAGTAGCAGACTGCCAGGTAAGAACTCAACTTTCTCACCATCCTGCCGACTGGACCAATGCTGCATTATATGCGGGAATGGTTGATTGGGCATCCGTTGCACTTGATTATTCTTATTATGAATGGCTGAAAGATATTGCTTCCAGAAATAACTGGACATATTATATTCATGAGAATCCTCTCCGCAGGTACCATGCCGATGATTATTGTGTCGGTCAGATGTATATTGAGCTATACAGGAAGTATGGAGATAAAAACATGATCAGGCCAATGAGAGCTTATCTTGATCAGATACTGAAAGATCCGGCGAAAGGAGACCTTAAATTCGTAAATACGGATACTTACTGGTCAACCCAAAGGTGGTCGTGGTGCGATGCTCTTTTCATGGGGCCGACAGTCTGGGCAAAAATGGCAAATGCCACAAAGAAGAAAAAATACCTTGAATTTATGTATCAGGAGTATAAGGTTACAACCGATTACCTTTTTGATAAAGAAGAAGATCTCTATTTCAGGGACTCCAATTACTTCACACGTAAGGAAGCCAATGGAGAAAAAATTTTCTGGGGAAGGGGTAACGGCTGGGTTTTTGCCGGTCTGCCAAAAATAATCAGGGAATTACCTGAAAAATATGTACACAAGGATTACTTTGTGACAATCTATAAAAAGATGGCTGCAAAATTACTCTCTCTGCAGCAGCCTGACGGGTCATGGCGCGCAAGCCTTCTCGATCCTGCCAGTTACCCTAATCCTGAGATGAGTGCTACGGCATTCTTTGTCTTTGGTCTGGCCTGGGGTGTGGATAACGGTTATCTCGACAAGGCAACATATCTCCCTGCAGTGGAAAAAGGCTGGAAGGGCATGGTAAGGTCAGTCTGGCCCGACGGAAAGGTTGGTTATATTCAGCCTGTCAGCGCAGATCCTAAGGCTGTAACAAGGAAGATGACAGAGGTTTATGGTGTCGGTGGCTTTCTAATGGCAGGAACACAGATTTACAAGATGATTGAGAAGGGCTTATTTTAATTTCTAATTAAAAACAACCTTCATGCAACGAAATCTTTTTATAATATTTTTTATCATAATATTGACTTCATGTACCACTTTTAGTCAGGGATTTTTGAAAGTAAAGGGTAAGCAGATAGTTAATGAAAATTGAAAATTGCAAAGTGAATTATGGGGTGTTAAAAGCATTAATCATGAAATAAATCTTATTAATCAGATAATTATGAAAACTGAATTACGATACGCCGGACATCCTCTTGATGTTAAAAGCTATGATACCGGTAAACTAAGGAAAGAGTTCCTGATAGAGACCGTTTTTGAAGAAGATGAGATTTTACTGGTCTATTCGATGTACGACAGGTATATGGTTGGAGGAGCAATGCCTGTTAATAAAGACCTCAAGCTTGAATCAGCTGACGATCTTAAAGCTTCATATTTCCTGGAAAGAAGAGAAATGGGTATCATTAATGTAGGAGGAGATGCGGGAATAAAAGCAGGAGGTACTCTTTATCAGATAGGTTTCAAGGAAGCATTATATCTTGGAAAAGAAACAAAAGATGTGATTTTCAGGTCGGTGAATAAAGATAAACCCGCAAAGCTTTATATCAATTCAGCTCCGGCCCATCACAGCTATCCATCCAGAAAAGTGACATTGAAAGATGCAGAAGTGGTTGTACTTGGATCTCCTGAATCGTCTAACCACCGTACTATTAATAAGATGCTTGTGAACAGTATTCTTCCCACATGCCAGCTGCAGATGGGAATGACAGAGCTTAAAACAGGTAGTGTATGGAATACAATGCCGGTTCATACTCATAATCGCAGGATGGAGGCCTATTTTTACTTTGAAGTGCCTGAAAAACAAGCAGTTTGTCATTTCATGGGCGATCCTGATGAAACCAGGCATATATGGATGAGAAATGAACAGGCAGTTCTCTCCCCATCCTGGAGTATTCACAGCGCCGCAGGAACATCAAACTATACATTTATCTGGGGGATGGCTGGAGAAAACCTCGATTATGGTGATATGGATGTCAGGCATCCTGATACCCTTAAATGACCCGCCGATCACCTAAAGGGGGCTAAATTCAGTACAATTAAAGAAGTTATTATTTAATTTGAGAATAAGCCCCCTTAGGGGGGATGGGGGGTGGCGAAACAGAGATGAAAATATACTATAATATGAAGGATTTATTTGATCTGACCGGCAAGGTAGCTCTTGTAACCGGAGGAACCCATGGAATAGGACTGGCAATAGGATTGATTCTTGCCAAAGCCGGAGCAAAGGTATGTGTAAATGACCTTCAGGATGAAAAGCTGCACTCCTGCAAGGAGGCCTTCAGGAAAGAGGGTCTTGAGGTTTATACTCTGAAATTCAATGTTACTGATGAGAAGGAGGTCGATGACGGGATCACACAGATCGAAAAAAATACCGGAACCGTTGATATCCTCGTCAACAACGCCGGAATAATCAAACGGATACCAATTCTCGATATGCCCATTGCTGACTATAAACAGGTTATAGATGTTGATCTTGTTGCTCCTTTGATTGTATCAAAACGGGTGGTTCCGAATATGATTGCAAAAAGAAGCGGTAAGATCATAAACATGTGCTCGATGATGAGCATTTACGGTCGTAACACAGTTTCCGCTTATGCCTCTGCAAAAGGGGGGCTAAAGCTTTTAACCCGGAATATGACATGCGAATGGGCAAAATACAATATTCAGATCAATGGTATCGGCCCGGGATATATTGCTACCTCACAAACAGCACCTATTCGTGAAAATGGTCATCCGTTCAATGATCTTGTAATGACCCGTACTCCTGCCGGCAGATGGGGTGAACCTGAAGATGTTGCAAATGCAGCACTGTTTCTTGCATCGAAAGCCAGTGATTTTGTCAACGGACATATCCTTTTTGTTGACGGGGGGATCCTCGCCAATTTCGGGTATGTGAAAGGGGAAAATGATCTGTAGGTCGTACAAGTCGTGCAGGTTATGCAGGTTCTTCCTCCCTTGCTTTTCCGTTGAAATAGAGAATTGAGG
>DATKXL010000077.1:0-53768 GCA_035529055.1 Bacteroidales bacterium | reverse complement strand
TACTTATGGTCTTTCAAGTCATACAATAGGTGCCGGCGGAGCCTTTTCAATATCTGATAATTTCCAGATCAACTTTGGGGCCAGTTATACATATTATATCAAAGATGAACAGACTATTAACCATGTTGTCGCTCTGGGTGTAGTAATACCGGCTTTGGAAACCTATAATAAAAAAGCTCTTGTGTTTGGAGTAGGAATAGATTTAAGCTTTTAGTACAAAGTATAAAATAAAGTTATCAGGAGGCTGTCTCGCAAGAGTTCAGCCTCTTTTTTTTAATATATGATCCCCTGATCATTAAGGTATTTGATATACCTGGAGAGCCCCGGAGCATCTGAGGAAATCATTCTGCGATACCATTCTGAGGCTTTTTCAGGATTGCCTGTTTCTCTGGCAAGCTTAATGATGTTTAGATAAAGGAGACCTTCGATCCCATGGTTTTTATTATCTGTATCTTCAGCGATTCTTATAAAACTGTACAAAGCGTCAGCAGGTTTATCTGTTTCAGCAAGAGCAAAAGCATCATCTATCTTTTTATTCAGATCAGAATCAAGAGTAATTCCATAAAAAGAAAAACAATTATCGGCACACTCTTCTATAAGATCAATCCATTCCGTTCCTTGTTTAAGGGGAGGAAATGTCAGTATGAAATCAAGCCTCTCCCCTATTGATTTGAATTTATAGCTGGCCGGACATACCGGTATTCCGCCTGAGGAGGTCAGCTTGCTGCGTTTACCGTCAGGATCAACAATAAAGATATTTCTGTCAGCACAGAAATAGCCACCTGTTGTACGGTTTTCAACACTCATATAGAAAACCGTCGATTTGGAGGTAGTCTCAATCTTATTTATTTCAAGTGTTTCGTGGCTTTTAAGGGAGTGGTTGGGTTTAGCGATGGTTTGACCAATGCAATCTATAGACCATAAGGCCAATGCAAGCATAATAAATATAAATTTTTGATTCATCTTAAAGATTTTGTTGCAGGTTGCATGTTACAGGCTGCAAGTTAGCAAAATATAAAACTTATAAAAAAGCTCTGCAGCTCTCTGTGCCGTTATGCCATTACGTCATTATTACACCGTTGCGCAACTAAGCCGTTACTCTGTTACATATCAAATTTACATCATTATTGACTATATTTAGAATTAAATTCATTTTATCCTTATATGAAACACAAGTGGCTTGAATGGGCAGCCAGACTCCAGTCAATAGCGCAGGCTGGCCTGACATTCGGAGAAAACCAGTATGATATTGACAGGTATCAGGATATAAGAAACCTCTCCATTGAAATATTGCAGGAATATACAGATATCAGTCACGAAAAGCTAAAAGATCTCTTTGCTTCGGAAACAGGTTATCAGACACCCAAGGTTGATATCCGTTCCGCGGTTTTCAAAGATGATAAAATACTGCTGGTAAAAGAGAAAGTTGATGGAGCCTGGTCATTACCGGGAGGATGGGCTGATGTAAACACATCTGTCAGTGAGTCAGCTGTAAGGGAATGTCTGGAAGAAGCGGGAGCACATGTCCGGCCAAAAAGAATAATTGCAGTCCACCTGGCGAATAAGCATAATAATGAAATGTTCCTTTTCACTATTTACAAGATCTTTGTGGAATGTGAGCTGCTACAAAACAATTTCATGGAAAATACAGAGACCCTTGCTGCAGGATTCTTCTCAACCGATTCACTGCCACCTCTTTCAACTGATCGTACAACAAAGGATCAGATAGAAATGTGCTTCAAAGCAAAAAAACATAAAGTGTTCGAAACAATTTTTGATTAATCTCCAGATCAACAGACCTAAAGACATTAAGACATTCAGATTTTCATACTCCTTAAGTAGCAGGCGGGGAAATTGATTTCGCGGATAACTTCCGGGTTGGCAATAGCTTTGCATTCTGCAGGATTGCAGCACATCAGACAACTTCGTTTAAGTGCTCTGAAGGATTTAAGTTTAATGTCCGTTGATAAAAAATCCTTCTTCACAGGTTCATTTTTCATTAATCCGGTACTGAGGTACTTTTTATTATCATCAGCGAATAGAGTAATTATTACAGCATCAGGCCCAAATTCTTCAAGTTTTAATACAGCACCCAGAAAATTTGCTCCCGAAGAGATTCCCACTGCAATACCAAGTTCGGATGCCAGTTTCTGAGCCATTATTATTGAGTCGCCGTCATCAACAGCAATTACCTCATCAAGTTCATCAAGGTTGACTATCGGGGGTATGAACTCATCAGAGATGCCCTGAATACGGTGTGTGCCTACCTTGTAACCGGTTGACATGGTGGGCGAATTTGATGGTTCGAGGGGATAAAGTTTTATAACCGGATTTTGTTCCCTGAGATATCTCCCTGTTCCCATGATAGTACCTCCTGTACCGACTCCAGCTACAAATGCATCGGGTATCATATTATGGAACCTTAACTGCCACCAGATCTCCGGTCCGGTTGTAGTATAATGAGCCATCATATTATCCTCATTCTCGAATTGTCTGGGAAGAAAAGAATTCTTATCAGCAGCAGCCATCTCCTGAGTTCGTCTTATGCTACCTAAAAATCCACCCTCTTCCTTACTGATCAGAACGATATCAGCTCCATAACTTCTGATAAGGTTTTTACGTTCATCGCTCATCCAGTCGGGCATAAAAATAGTTACCGGATGACCCAAAGCTCTGCCGACAGCTGAAAAGGCAATACCTGTATTGCCACTGGTAGCCTCAATTACTCTGTCGCCCGGTTTTATAAAATTCTTCCTGTAAGCTTCACGCATTATATGCAGGGCCATTCTGTCTTTTATGCTGCCGGTCATATTTAGATGCTCAGCTTTCGCATAAATTTTCCCCGTCTTACCCTTAAATAAAAACTTAATCTCAAATAGAGGGGTGTTGCCTATCAGGCTTGTCAATCCCTGTATATTACTGCTTATTACTGTTCCCATATCTATGATCCTGATGTTGGCATTTAATTAAAGTCCCAAGTTATTAATTATGTTTACAAACTAATATTATTTGACTATCGGAAAATTTTAATAAGAATTTAATGGCGCTTGAAAATCAATTCTCAAGATTGAAAAATCTATTTTGAAATTCACTCACTGCTCCGATCACCGCTGAATAAGTCAGACCTGCTAAGTGCAAATCAGAAATCACATTATCAGTGACTTCTGAAGGTGCACATATGAGAAGGCCCCCTGAGGTCTGTGCATCAAATGCGATCATCTTCAGGTTATAGTCGAGATCCGGAGCAAAAATTGTATCATTTTCGGCAAAATCAAGGTTACTGAATGCTGCGCCCGGAATACAACCCTCATCGACCAGACCATAAGTATTACCAATCAGAGGAACCTTTTTCATGTTTATTTTGAACGTGACATTACTGGCTCTTGCCATCTTTAAGGCGTGACCTGCAAGACCAAAGCCTGTGATATCGGTTGCACCTTTGACATCATACTTCTTCATCACATCCGCTCCTGATCTGTTAAGGAGTTTCATCTGTCTTTTAGCTTCTGTTACATCACCATCTGAAACTATTCCTAACTTCTGCCCTGCAAGAATTACTCCGGTTCCGACAGGTTTTGTAAGTATCAATGAGTCCCCGGGTCTGGCACCTGCATTTGTAATAATTTTATCAGGATGGACATAACCCACAACCGCCAGTCCGTATTTCGGAGGAAAGTCATCAATGGTATGTCCGCCGATAATCCTTGTTCCGGCCAGAGAAGCCATATCAGCCCCTCCTTTAAGTATTTCTATGTAAGCCTCCATTGGAAGCTTAGCAGCCGGGAACATCATGATATTAAGGGCAACAATCGGTGTGCCTCCCATTGCATAAACGTCACTTAATGAATTGGCTGCAGCAATCTGTCCGAATTCATATGGATCGCTGCATACCGGCGGGAAAAAATCTGTAGTCAGGACAAGAGCCAGATCATCATTTACACGGTAAACACCCGCATCATCATGAGTGTCTATATCGACAAGAATATTAGGATCTTCCGGAAGAGGCAAATATTTAAGAATCTCCTCAAGCTGCTTTGGTGATATCTTGGCAGAACAACCGCCGGTTTCAACCATCTGAAGAAGATCAATTTTCATTTTCCGGTTTTTTAACAAAATTATGGCCTGATAATATTTCCTGAAGAAGCCATAGCCTCTGTTATTTCAAACATGTTGCTCACTGATCCGGCCCCTGTTTTTCCCTCAAGGGAGTAAAATTGAATACATGTGCCGCAAACCAGTAACTTTACCCCCATTTTCTCCAGATCATTAAAATGTCTTACCAGCGGAGAATCTGATGATACAAGAGTGACTCCCTTATTATAAAGGACAATTTTATCAGGTAACCGATCGAGGTCCTTTAGAGCATTAATAAAGTTTCTCATAAGCAGATGACCGAGTTCGTCATCCCCATCACCCATTTTGTCGGATGATAAAGCAATGATAAAATCACCCTTCGGAAAATCCGGTACTGATGAACTGCAATAGTCTTCTGCTTTTATTTGAGCATTCTCACCGGTATTCTTAACAATTTTAAGCTTCCAGACACTTCCTTCCGTTTCAACCGAAAAATCTGCCTTATTATCTTTCAGAAACCGGGTCAGATTATTCAATGAGGTATGATTGTCAGTCAGAACAATAAAAGCCTCTCCGATATCAGCCTCTTTTAATGCTTTCTTAGTAGCTATCAATGGCAGAGGGCATTGCTGACCTTTTGTATCTATAATTCTCATTACTCCTGAAATAAATGAACTGCAAAAGTATAAAAGAAATGTTGAAAAGTTGAAATGTTGAAGGGGTTGAAAGAGTTGAAGAATTATTTTCTGCGGAAATCAGCGGGATAAGCGGGAAATTTCTTTGGGCTTCACCCGGAGTGCCGTGAGATTGAAGAGACTTTTTCTCCGGAGGTACTAAATGATTATAGCTGACTGGATTCCGGATCTGAAGTGATCTCTGCGAGCTTTTTAAGTATGATCCGTCCTCTTGCTTTGATCCCTGCCGACCCTTCTCCCTGGAGCATATTTACCGACGCAGAGAGCTCATTTGCCAGTTCGGGATAAATCACAGCCAGCCTGTAAAGAATTTCCATAGAATAAGCCTTTATCGCAATAGCTGAGAATCCTGAATTGAGGGCCTGGAAACAATGATCAGCCAGGATGCCATGAAGCTTCGGGTTTATCTGCTTAAAGTCGGTTAACGAGAGTATTCTCAGGAACGACCGTTGAGCGCTTTCATTGTTTATGCCTTTTAATCCTTCAATAATTCTTGTCAGATGGGGGTATATCAGTTCAGGAAATCTGTCACATACCTTCGACAGCGTCCATGATGATCTGAAAGCAAGCTTTGGGTCACTGCTGTAAGAATATTCGAGGAGCTTATGAAAAATAACGGAATTTTCTATAGCCGATGTTGCCACCCATTCAACCTCCTTTGTGCTCATCATACTGTTGATCATATTCTGAAGCTCTATATCCTGCGCCAGATCGTGTTCGTTTTCAATAATTTCTTCCTTTTCTGCTGTTAATTTATTAACAGTATCAATATATTCTTTTGCAACAAATACATCAGCTTCACAAAAATCGACCTTATCAAGATCTTCAGGTGACGACCATCTGAAGTCTATATGCTCCGATAATACCGGCAATTCATCGAGCGTATCGCAGATAAAAGGAATAAGTTCAATCTGTTTATGTCCATAATCATGGATAACAGGATTCAGTTTGCCGCAAATAACAATATTTATGGCTAACTCTTCTGTTATTTCGCGGACAATGCAATCTTCCCCGCTTTCTCCGGGAACAAGCTTACCACCGGGAAATTCCCATTTAAAGGGATGATCCGTTCTCTCACCTCTCTGCACAACCAGTACCTTGTTGTCATCATTTCTTATAATTGCACATATAACGCTGATCATCAGGTAAGGGAGGTTAAAAGATCTTCATAAAGCGGGATTGTGAGGAGATATTCAGGTTTTTTGTTTTCAAAATCCATTTTGCAGGCATAGTGAAGATCGCCATTTGTAACAACCAGATATGGCACCATGTATTTCAGATTATAATCAGCAATCTGCTCAAAAACCTTATCACTCAGCTTAACATTAAACCCCTTGCATTCAACAATCATTACAGGATTTCCTGACCTGTCGTGAACAAGGATATCCACCCGCCGTTTAAGCCGGTTAAATTCAAACATAACTTCAATCCCCATCAGACCCGGAGGATAGTTCCCTTCATGGATCATGTACTTGACGAAATTCTGCCGAACCCATTCCTCCTCGGTGAGTCTGACATATTTCTTCCTTAAGGGATCAAGGATCATTTCATTTCCCTCTTTCCCGGTTATCCTGAATGAATATGTTGGCAGATTTAGTTGTTTCAACTTAGTTTTGTACTTTTGAATCCATTAAATACAAATATATTGAGATAATTTCAGAGTCGGATGATTATGAAAACCAAAGAGGATATTGTTAATAACTGGTTGCCGCGATATACAGGTAAGAGTCTTGAGACATTCGGCAAATATTTCCTGCTAACCAATTACATTTATTATGTTGAACTATTTGCTAAATGGCATAATGTTCAGGTTGAGGGCAAAGATAAGAACATGCCAAGTGCCACTGCCGACGGAATAACAATCATTAATTTCGGAATGGGCAGTCCCAATGCAGCTACAATTATGGATCTGTTAAGTGCGATCAGTCCAAATGCAGTTCTGTTTCTTGGCAAATGCGGGGGGCTTAAGAAAAAAAACAAGCTTGGTGATCTTATTCTTCCAATTGCTGCCATACGAAGCGATGGTACTTCCAATGATTATCTGCCTCTCGAGGTCCCTGCATTGCCGGCTTTTAAGCTTCAGAGTGCAATATCGGCCACAATCGTCAGGCACAAGAAAGAGTATTGGACGGGTACTGTATATACAACAAACAGAAGAGTTTGGGAATATGATGACAGGTTCAAGAAATACCTGGTAAAAACCCGTGCCATGGCCATTGATATGGAGACAGCGACTATTTTTACTGTTGGTTTCACAAATGAAATTCCAACCGGGGCACTGCTTCTTGTCTCCGACCAGCCTATGATATCCACAGGTATAAAAACTGAAGCAACCGATCGGAAATTAACCGGCAAATACGTGGAAATGCACCTGAAAATCGGCATTGATTCACTAAGTGAGATAAAGAATAATGGGATCTCTGTTAAACACCTCAGATTCTGATGATGGGAACCACCTACGAAGAGATAATCTCTGATCTCAGGAAACGGATTTTTAAGCCTGTTTATTTCCTTGCTGGCGAGGAACCATATTATATTGACCTGATTACAAATTATATAGAAGAAAAGGTTCTTTCGGATGCTGAAAGACCTTTTAACCAGTTAATTTTCTATGGCGAAGATACCTCTGTCCCAGCCATTATTGAAACTGCCCGACGGTTTCCTATGATGGCAAGCCATCAGGTTGTAATTATTAAGGAAGCTCAGTCGTTACAGAAGATTGAAGATCTTATACTGTATATTGAGAAGCCTCTTTTATCAACTATTCTTGTAATTAATTATAAATACAAGACGATTGATAAGCGGACCAAACTCTATAAGGCACTTGAAAGTCAGGCCGTCTATTTTGAATCGGTCAGATTACGTGATTACCAGGTTCCCGCATGGATTGAAAGGTACCTTATGACAAAAGGTATTAAGATCGATCCGGGCGCAAGTGCAATGCTCACGGAATTTCTTGGGACAGATCTTCACAAAATAGTTAATGAGCTTGATAAACTGATAATTACCCTTCCTTCAGGTAAACCATTGATAACAAATGCATTAATAGAAAAGAATATCGGAATCAGCAAAGACTTTAATAATTTTGAATTGCAGAAAGCAATAGGCGAAAGAAATGCATTCAAAGCTAATATGATAATCCGTTATTTTTCCAATAATCCGAAAGATAACCCGATAACACTTACAATTGCATCACTTTTTGGTTTCTTCAGTAAACTGCTTACATATCATTATCTTACCGATAAATCAAGAAATAATGTTGCTGCAGCATTGAAGATTAATCCGTTTTTTGTAAAAGATTATGAAACATCTGCACTGAAGTATAATGTATCAAGAACAGTCCAGATAATCAGTTTGTTACGAACTTATGATATGAAGTCAAAAGGATTCGGTGACCCCGGGACAGAGCCAGGGGATCTTTTGAAGGAACTGGTATTTAAGATCCTTCATTCTTAAATTATTCTAATTCATTTCCGGTGATTCAGGGAAATCAGCCCACATCCTGTACTTGTTCTTAAAGCCCTTGAGCACCCTTTTCCAGGTATCAATACCCCGGCTGTGCATTATAGTTTCGGATTTGACCTTTACTATGACCCATGAATTCTCTTTGATTTCCCGTTCCAGCTGGCCGGGAGACCAGCCTGAATAACCAAGAAAAAACCTGATCTGGTTCTGGGTAACGGTGCCTGATTTTATCAACTCTCTTATCTTATCAATGTCTCCACCCCAGTAAATATCTCCATCCACCCAGACACTTTTAGGTATCAGATGTCCCAGGTTGTGAAGGTAATGGAGCGTGTCAGGAGCAACAGGTCCTCCCATGTTAAGATTTTCATTCCAACCTTTAAATCCTTCAACAGCATCACTTATTTTTATATCCAGCTTCTTATTAAGTATAAATCCTACCGAACCTTTCGGATTATGATCAGTAAGATAGACGATACTCCGATTGAAAAAGGTATCGGGAAGGAACGGCTCTGAAATAAGTATTTTTCCTTTCTCCGGGATCTTATCTTCGGGCAGTATGGCAAACAAATCAAGTTCTGGTTTCATACTATAAAAATATCCGTTACAATTTACAAATTTTTACAACAAGAAATACTAACCAATTTAAATGATATATAAAAAAATCGTGCCAAAACTTAATATCAATGAAATTATGTCATATTTTTGACCCGCTTAAAATAACCAGATGCAAAAAAGTACTTTACGAATTGTTGGCAACAAGGCCGTTCTTAATATACGTGAACGGATGTGCGAAACCGCAGAAGAACTGCTGGCAAGTGAAAAATTCCGGTCTGTTCTTGACCACTGTATTGAAACTCTTCAAAGGAGAAATTCTCCTCTGCTCGAGATCTTTGAAAAGAGTGAACCCAGCAAGAATGCGGTCGATGACCTGGTAAAAACACTTACTCTTCTCGTTAAATATGAAAACAGTGTAGTACCTCACATCTTTGAAAACTCCAGGGTATTTCTTCGTGATCTTCAGTTGATTAACAATTTCGTTGAGTATCTTTATGACTATTGGCGTCATTTTGACCGGTTTATTATTAATGATTCCGAGGGTGATCGGCTCGATAAGAGACCTTACAGAACATTTAATGAGACAATCGAGCAATTGACTCATCTGATCCGGACTGTTTACAGGCGGTGTCAGGAGAACATAACAGGCAGTCACCCTAATGTTTACCGTCAGGTACCTGCCGGCGCTGAGATATCAGTGATATCTTTACCCAAGGAGATTGGCTATAGTGCAGAAAAATACAGGAAGCTGAATTCTGTTCCTGTTATCCGCCAGGAGCTGATCTATCCTCCGCTCGTGATACAGCAACCGATGAATAAACGTACCGGACAATTTATACGGATCGGACAAAATCCGGTTGATCTAATTGAATTGAATCCCGTAGAGTGGTTATGTTACCCGGCAAAGGTGGGTAAACTTTTAATAATGGTTTACTTTCATCTTGAGTTCTTCGAACTTGGTTTATCCTTATGCAACCTCTTTCAGCTTGCTGATGATGCTGACCTTGAGAGAAAACCGGATGCCCTGTTCATTTACGGGGTACCCGGCAATGTGCTGGATGGGTTGGGACAATTCCCGACTCTGTTTTTTCATGACGAGGAAAATGATCTGTTTGCAGGCGCTATCCCTAACAGACCTGAATTCGGTTATTTCGGATATCTTAAAAAGATGATACTGACTCTTCATAATTCAATTATTATGAAAAAAGGCAACATGCCTTTTCATGGCGCTATGGTTAAGATTCTTCTTCAGGGGAACAAGGAGGCTACCATATTGATGATTGGTGATACAGGAGCAGGCAAATCTGAGACCCTGGAAGCTTTCCGTGTCCTGGGGGAAAAGCATATTCGTGAACTGCTGATAATTGCCGATGATATGGGTTCAATTGAACTGGATACTGCAGGTAGTCCCATAGGCTATGGAACGGAAACCGGTGCGTTCCTTCGACTTGATGATCTCCAGCCAGGTTATGCTTACGGTCATCTCGACAGATCAATAATCATGAATCCCAGTCAGGTTAACTCAAGAATTGTTATACCTGTCACAAGGTACGAGACGGTCGTACACGGACATAAAATTGATTATGTGCTTTACGCAAACAACTATGAGGAAATAGATCCGGAGCATCCGGTAATTGAGAAATTTGATTCTGTGGAACAGGCGCTTGTTGTTTTCCGTGAAGGGGCTGTGATGAGCAAGGGTACCACCACCTCAAGTGGTCTTGTCAATTCTTATTTTGCCAACATTTTCGGGCCGCCGGAATACAGGGATCTGCACGATGAGATCGCAAAAAGATATTTCAATATATTCTTCCAGAACAATGTTTTTGTCGGGCAAATGCGGACAAGGCTTGGTATCGCAGGTTATGAAACCAGCGGACCACGGGAAGCTGCAACAGAATTGCTCAGGATAATCGGATTTAAGAGTTAATAATACTTTTCCGGAACAGCCTCCTTCATCATTGAATATACTGCATCAAATATATCCTCTGCACTGGGTTTTGAGAAATAGTCGCCGTCTGTAGTGTAAGCCGGACGATGCTCCTTGCCAGTCAGAGTTTTAGGAGGGCTGTCAAGGTAATTCCATCCACCCTGTTTTTCTAAAACCTCCTGCATCATATAGGCAGTCGTACCTCCGGGTACATCTTCATCAAGGAAGAGAACTCTGCTGGTTTTTCTTATTGAGTCAAGGATGATTCCCGGCATATCAAACGGAACAAGTGTTTGAACATCAACTAATTCTACTGATATCCCGTGTGCAGCAAGCTGTTTTACGGCATCTGCTGCAATCTTAACTGTCGATCCATAAGTGACAAGTGTTAAATCCGTTCCGGGATTCAGAATCTCGGGAATTCCAAGCTGGATACGGAATTCTCCTATGTTGTCAGGCATTTTCTCTTTCAGCCTGTAACCATTCAGGGGTTCAATTACAATAGCCGGATCCTGGCCTTCAAGAAGAGTGTTGTAAAAACCTGCAGCTCTTGTCATGTCCCTCGGTGTACATACATAGACTCCTCTTACTGAATTAATAAGCATGCTCATCGGTGATCCTGAATGCCAGATTCCCTCAAGCCTGTGACCGCGGGTACTGATAATCAACGGGGCAACCATTCTTCCAACCGTTCTGTAATGTGTTGTTGCCAGATCGTCGCTCAGGATCTGAAGGGCATACATAAGATAATCGAGATACTGGATTTCAGCAATCGGCCTCATCCCCCTGAGAGCCAATCCTATTCCCTGACCAAGAATAGTTGCCTCTCTGATGCCTGTGTCGGTGATCCGAAGTTCACCAAATTTCTTCTGCATTCCCTCCAGTGTCTGGTTCACACCTCCGATATTGCCTGTATCTTCACCGAAAGTGACGAGCAGTGGATATTTTGAAAACAGCTTATCATAATTATCACGGAGTATCTGCCGGCCCGGTACCACGGGAGCATTCTCAGAATACTCCGGAGGAACAGGTTTTACATTCAGTACTGAGGTTGGGGTCTCATTATAAAGGAAAGTATTATAGCTTTTACCGGCATCTTCATAATTGCGTTTTAGCCATCCCTGTAATTCTTCCTTAAGATTGTCGGCTTTCAGGCAGGTACCGCACACATTTCTCAATATCTTGCGGGCAGCCATGAAGTTATCTTTTCTTATGGGAGTAAGCACTCTCTTCAAATCTTCCTTAATATCATCAACAGATGCTTCCTTTACTTCTTCCACACATGTGCAGCTGCGATCGTCGATGATTTTAACAAGAGCATCCCTTTCAATCCTGATGGGATGCTGGAACATTTCCCACGATTTTTTCCGGGCTTCTTTTGCTTCTTCTTCAGCTTCGGCAGCCAGTTTGTCAAGTTCATCAGGGGATGCAATTCCTTCTGCAATTATCCATTCGCGCATTTTTCTGACAGGATCAAAATCCTCTTCCCATTTCAATCTTTCAGCGCTTTTATATCTTTCGTGCGATCCGGATGTGGAGTGTCCCAGAGGTTGTGTTACTTCCTCAATATGAAAAAGGACAGGTATTTGATCACGGCGGCATATTTCAATACCTCTTTCATAAAGAGACATCAGTCCGGGGTAATCCCATCCTTTACCTTTGAATATCAGAATACCAGGTTTATCGGGTTCATTTTCAAAGCCTTTAAGGATATCGGAAATACTACCTTTGGTTGTCTGGTATTTTTTTGGTACTGAAATACCATATCCGTCGTCATAGACCGAAACAGCCATCGGTACCTGAAGAACGCCTGCCGCGTTTATTGTTTCCCAGAAATGACCTTCAGATGTACTTGCATCGCCTATGGAACCAAAAGCAACTTCATTACCTTCCAGTGAAAGAGTTACAAACCTGTGAAGATCTTTATTATGCCTGAACAGTTTTGAAGCATAAGCAAGACCGAGCAATCTGGGCATCTGCCCGGCAGTCGGTGAAATGTCCGACGAAGAGTTTTTTTGTTTTGTAAGGTCACGCCATGTACCATCCTGGTTTATATTAGGTACTGAAAAATGATTATTGAAAACCCTTCCACCGCTTCCGGGGTTTATATCCCTGTCGGTATTCCCGTAAAGCTGATGAAAAAATTCAACGGCACCATAAAGACCCATTGCCATCATCCATGTCTGGTCCCTGTAGTAGCCTGATCTCCAGTCACCATCTCTAAATTGCTTTGCCATCGCAAGCTGGATGATCTCTTTCCCGTCTCCGAAGATTCCGAATTTTGCCTTGCCTGAAAGCACTTCACGGCGACCAATTATGCTCAGGTTGCGGCTCAGGTTAGCAAGCCGGAAGTCTGATAAAATGTCCTCCTTATTCATATAATGGTTTAATGGTTTAATGGTTTGTTGCATGTGTGTTTTGATATTCATAGTTCTGTTTGACTTTAAACAAATTAAACTGCTTGTTGTTTAATCTGTAATGGAGGAATGATGACTATATTTGGACTCATCTTATTATAAAAGATGTCTAGTCATTTAATGTAAAGATAAGAAATAATTAAGAGACTAACGTATAATGTTTGTAAAACTACTGATAATCAGCGCTGTAATACTGATTCCTTCCCTGGCTTTCTTAAGCATCCGTATGCTTTTTAAGGAAAATGGACGATTTCCTGAAACGCATATAAGCAGGAATAAAGCGATGAGGGACAGGGGCATTAAATGTGCTCAGCATAATGAAATTGGCTGTAATCCGATTTCTGATTTTTCAGATTGTGCCTTGTGTGGAGGCGACAGACAACGGGCAGCAGGTTCTGATTTTTATTCTGGTTCCGAAATATAACTTTTCAGCTTTTCAGAGACCCATGTTCTTAAATTTCCATTCTCATCCGAAAAGATAAGGTAAGCGTCGAATTCCGGATGAAGATTGAGAAATTCAACTGATTTTTCTTTTCCCATTACCATGCAGGCCGTTGCTATTCCGTCAGCCTCGGCACATCTGTCAGCAATGATTGTCGCACTCAATAACTGGTTCCTGGCCGGGTATCCTGTTCCAGGGTCAATAGTATGAGAGTATTTTATTCCGTTCTCAATATAAAATTTCCTGTAATTTCCAGAAGTAGCCAAAGATCTGTTTTTCAGACTGATAATTGTCTGGAGATCATTTCCGGGCAGCATATTGTTATCAACAGGCCTGTCAATACCGATACGCCACATTGAATCACCTTTCATACCTTTGACCCTGACTTCACCACCGATCTCCACAAGGTAACTCTCAATTTTTAGATCATCAAAATATCTGCTGATCACATCAACCGAGTAACCCTGTGCTATTGCATTGAAATCGAGGCTTATACGAGGATCGGTCTTAATTATCATTCCATCTTTTATATCCACCTTATCCATTCCGACAAGATTCAAAAGGCTGTCGCGTCTGGCTTCTGAGAAACTCTTCTGCGAATCAGGTCCAAATCCCCAGGCTCTGACCAGAGGGCCCACTGTTATATCAAATGCTCCTTCAGTTAATTGTGAAATCGTCTTTGATTCAAAGAATGCTTCTGTAAAATAAGCATCAGGAACACTTATTTCGTTCCGGTTTATTTTTGAAATTACAGAGGAATCCTGATAAAGAGATAATGACATGTCAAAATCGTGAAGGATCTTCTCCACATTTGATATCATTTCTTCTGCAGATAAATCCCCTCCGTTTTGGTAAACTATGCTGTAAGTGGTGCCCTGTGCAAATCCGTTGAATTTTAAATATATCGGCTTGTTATCTTTACAGGATGAAAAAGCTGCCAACAGAACTATAAAACCATATAATAATCTACTATTCATCTGGTCAAGAGCTTCATCTATTTATGATCACATAGAGATTATTTGTTTTATATACCGAAATCGTCAAAAGAGATATTTCCAGCAGGTACACCAAGATTGTCAAGCATTTTGATAACGGCATTATTCATCATCGGGGGACCGCAGAAGTAATATTCAATATCCTCAGGTTCATCATGTTTGCTGAGATAATTATCAAGCAGTACCTGGTGTATAAAACCTTTGAATCCGGTCCATTTCTCTTCAGTAAGAGGTTCTGACAGGGCCAGGTTAAAACTGAAATTCGGAAATTTCTTTTCAATAGCTCTGAACTCTTCCTCATAGAATACTTCTCTGAGAGATCTTGCACCATACCAGTATGATACTTTCCGGTCGGTTTTAAGCGTGTGAAAGAGATGAAAAATATGTGATCTCAGCGGAGCCATACCGGCTCCTCCGCCAATATAAACCATTTCACTGTTTGTGCTCTTAATATGAAATTCACCATAGGGTCCTGACATCATCACTTTATCCCCGGATTTTCTTGAAAAGATATATGAAGAACAAATCCCGGGGGGAACATTTACAAACTGCTTTTTAACGTTGTCCCATGGGGGTGTAGCTATTCGGATATTCAGTTTAATAAGGTTCTTTTCGGCAGGGTAGTTAGCCATTGAATAAGCTCTGAATGTCTCTTCTGTATTTTTAATCTTCAGATCCCACATTTTATAACAATCCCAGTCGCCTTTAAAATGGTCATCCACGATAAAATCCTTAAAGGTTGTTTCATATTTAGGAACATCAATCTGTATATATCCTCCCGGCTCAAAATTAAGTTCCTCTCCCTCAGGAAGTTTAACAACAAATTCTTTAATAAAGGTGGCGACATTTCTGTTGGAGACTACTTCACATTCCCATTTCTTAATACCCAAAACTGATTCGGGCAGTTTGATCTTCAGATCTTCTCTTATTTTTACCTGGCAGCCAAGTCTCCATTGGTCGAGTTGCTCTCTTCGTGTAAAAAATCCGGTTTCAGTCGGCAGGATTGAACCACCTCCTTCCATGATCTGGCATCGGCACATTCCGCATGTACCTCCTCCACCGCATGCTGAAGGAAGAAAAATATCATTACCTGAAAGAGTTGCAAGAAGGTTTGAACCAGGAGAAACAACAAGTTCACGGTTGTTAATAAGAAGGTTTACGTCTCCGTGTGGAAGAAGTTTGTTTTTAGCAACAAGGAGTATTGTTACAAGAAGCAGTATTATCAAAAGGAAAACGGCTATACTGAAAAAAATGGTCCCAACTGTTGAAATAGCTAATATCATGTTTCAATGTTTCAATTAGAGGTTGATTCCCATAAATCCCATAAATGCAATTGCCATCAGACCGGTAAGTATAAATGTTATCCCCAGACCCTTAAGGGGATCAGGTACATTGCTGTAGCGAAGCTTTTCCCGTATAGCAGCAATACTGACAATAGCAAGCAGCCAACCCACACCTGATCCCAGGCCAAAGACTGTTGCCTCTGCAAGATTATGGTATTCGCGTTCCTGCATAAAGAGCGACCCACCGAGAATGGCACAGTTCACAGCAATAAGAGGAAGGAATATTCCAAGGGAATTATAAAGCGCTGGACTGAATTTTTCAATTATCATCTCAACAATCTGTACCATGGCAGCAATTACGGCTATGAAAACCATAAATGTCAGGAAGCTTAGATCAACATCTGCAAAGCCTTCACCCAGCCACACCATTGCTCCTTTTTTCAAAACATAATTTTCGACAAGAAAGTTAATAGGAATAGTTATCAGCAAAACAAAGATTACTGCTATACCGAGGCCAAAAGAGGTCTTTACGGTTTTTGATACTGCCAGGTATGAGCACATACCAAGGAAGAATGCAAAAACCATATTATCAACAAAGATTGACTTGATTAATATGTTAAGTAAGTTTTCCATAATCTGTCATTTCTGTTATTTCTCGATAAGACTTTTATCACGGCTTCTCTGAACCCATATAATTAATCCGACAATTATAAGAGCCATAGGGGGAAGTATCATCATCCCGTTATTCTCATAGCCTGATGAGAAGACTCCCAGTTTAGCTAGTACCGGATAACCCATGATTGTTCCTGATCCCAGAAATTCCCTGAAGAAAGCAACAATTATCAGTATCAGTCCATATCCTGCACCATTACCAAGACCGTCAATAAACGAAGGCCATGGTTTATTGGCCATTGCAAAAGCTTCGAGCCGGCCCATAATAATACAGTTCGTAATTATGAGTCCGACAAAGACAGAAAGTTGCTTGCTTACATCAAAGGCATAGGCTTTCAGAAACTGGTCCACAAGAATTACAAGTGTCGCTATAACAACAAGTTGAACAATAATCCTGATCCTTTCAGGTATGTATTTTCTCAATGCTGCTATGACCACATTGGAAATTGCTATCACGATGGTGACCGACAATGCCATAACGAGAGCAGGTTTTAGCTTAACTGTTACTGCAAGGGCAGAACAAATACCCAGAACCTGTATGGTGATGGGATTGTTTTTACCGATCGGATCGGTAAAGAGTTTAATATTTTTTGCCGATAATAACGGTTCTCTTTCCTGATTGCTCATATCTTAATTTCTGTTTTTTAGTAAATAATCATTGTACTTAACCAGGCAGTCGGATAACATTTTCTCCAGACCTTTGCTCGTGATTGTTCCGCCTGAAATGGCATCAACACCGTAAAGATCTTCAGGTGCGGCACCTCCTTTAATAACATTGACTGATATAAATTTTCCTTCGTCAAACAATTTTTTACCCTGAAACATGCTCTCAAATTTAGTCGTGTTAATCTCAGCTCCGAGGCCGGGAGTTTCTCCCTTATGATCGAAGTTAACACCATAAATGGTATTCATATCAGATCTCAGTGATATATAACCGTAGATCGGACCCCAGAGACCTTTTCCTTCGACCGGCAGTATAATTACTTTCTCACCGTCATCGGGTGTTGCTCTGAAAACGGGAAGAGACTGCTGATCAAAAGGCTTTTTCTGTTCGTTTTTAAGCACCACATTAAAAGCATCAATACCTTCAACCTGCTCACCTTTATAATTCAGCACAAAACTTCCCTTAATATATTTATCATAAAGTTCCACAGAGTTCTGGCGTGTGGCGGGTACACCTATCGATTCAAGCATGCTCCTTTTCTTTTCAATCTCAAGGTTCTTTGCCTGTCGGGGCTGGAGTATTGTAGCGGCAAGCGATAGTAAAACAGCCACGATAATCACCATTACCGATGAGAAAATAAATATATATCTGTTACTGAAGTGTTTCATTTTACACTGTTATTTATTGCAACTTTAGCTCGCTGAAGTCTGCGTTTGATACTCGACTGAATGACGAAATGATCGATCAGGGGGGCAAAAGCGTTCATCAGCAGGATGGCAAGCATTACGCCCTCAGGATAAGCAGGATTAAGGATTCTGAAAATAATCGACACCATCCCGATCAGTAATCCGTAGATCCATTTCCCTTTTTCAGTCTGTGTACCTGATACAGGATCGGTCGCCATAAACACAGCACCGAATGCAAAACCACCCATAACAAAATGGTAATAAAATGGCAGCTCCATAAAAGTATTGGCTGAGAATGCATTCAGAAGGAGGCCCATTATAAGTCCGCCGGCAAAAACACTTACAATAATTTTCCAGCTTCCCACACCTGTCATTATCAGGATGGCTGCACCAAGAAGTATTGCCAGGGTTGATGTCTCACCAACCGACCCCGGAATTGTACCGATAAACATTTCCATGAAAGAAGGGAGTCCTGTTGTATCACCTGCAGCACATAGCGAGAGCGGGGTAGCACCGGAAAAGCCATCCACGATATTTTGTCCTTTTACCAGACCCTCGGTCCATACTTTATCCCCTGTCATCCAGGCGGGATAGCTGAAAAACAGGAAGGCTCTAGCCAGAAGAGCAGGATTAAATACATTCATTCCGGTACCCCCAAAAACCTCTTTCCCTAATATCACTGCAAAAGCTGTTGCAAGTGCCAGCATCCACAATGGTATATCTATTGGCATTATCAATGGAATAAGCATTCCTGTTACCAGAAAGCCCTCATTTATTTCATGACCACGAATTTGGGCTGCTATAAATTCGATGCCTAATCCGACAACATAGCTTACAATTATCAGCGGCAGTAATCTGAGAAAACCAAACCAGAATGCCTGAAAAATACCTGCTTCGGCTCCGACTGATCTGAAATGCTGCAAACCTGTGTTATATGAACCGAATAACAGCGCAGGTATAAGGGCAATTAAAACTATCGTCATTGTTCGTTTAAGGTCAATGCTATCCCTTATATGTGACCCTTTAAAAGTGACTTTATCAGGGACAAACATGAACGATTCGAATCCTTCAAATACCGACCTCAGCTTTGCGTACCTGCCCCCCTCTGAAAAGTGGGGCTTGAGTTTATCCAATTTCTTTCTTAAGAATTTCATTATATTTTTAATTCTCGTGTTACTAACTCATCTCTTTTATCATCAGATCCAGGCCTTTTCTGACTATTGCCTGGATCTCAATTTTTGAAGGGCAAATAAATTCGCAAAGAGCAAAATCCTCTTCAGCAACCTCATAGATGCCAAGATTTTCCATCATGTCGATATCCTGGGCAAGGATCGCTTTGAAAAGCTGCATGGGGTAGATATCCATCGGAACAACCTTTTCATATTGCCCTGTTACGACAAAAGCTCTTTCACCGCCATGAATATTGGTATCGGGTTTAAAACTCTTTTCAGGGATCAGACTTGAAAAAAATGTGCGTGAGAAGCTTAATTTATTGATGCCCGGTGATGCCCATCCGAAAAATTCATGGTAATCTCCTTCAGGAATTACGGTAATCTGCGAATCATAATACCCAAGATATCCATCTGATGAAATTTTTGACCCTGTCAGAACATTACCGCTGATACATCTGAGTTTACCGGCCTTTACATTATCTCGTATCACAGGTGCAACTGAGCCCCCAGCCAGTATTCTGTAGTACTGAGGATGAATCACCTCCGAGCCGGTGAGAGCTACTATCCTTTCAGGTTTGTAAATACCCTCATCAAAGAGTCTTCCAATAGCTATAACATCCTGGAGGTTAATGTACCAGACTACTTCACCCTTATTTACGGGATCAAGATGGTGTATATGCACACCTGCATTCCCGACAGGATGAGGCCCGGAAAAATATGATATTTCAACACCCGGAGCTGAGGTGAGTACTTCCGATGATGTTCCTTTACCATTAAGCACAAGATTTATTTTACCCCTGGTCAGCCTTGAAATTGCAGCAATACCTGTCCTGAAAAATGACAGGGAGGAATTTTCTATTACGAAATTATAATCAGGTGCCAGTGGAGATGAGTCAAATCCTGAGATAAAAACTGCTTTTGGCTCATCACCGGGTTTTGCTACTACATGGTAGGGACGCTGCCTGACCGAAGGCCAGAGACCTGATACAAGCAGAAGCTCTCTTACTTTATCTCCGGTAAGTTTTAAAGGATCTGCCTTGCCGAAATCAACGCAACTTTCTCCGGTCTTTTCAACCACAACCTCAAGCAACTTTCTGCGGTCTCCTCTTTCCACCAGAATTACCCTTCCACTGACCGGAGAAACAAATCTTATCTCAGGCCTGATTTTGTCATGGAATAGGGGAGCTCCTGCCTGCACTATATCTCCCGGTTTAACATCAAGTTTGGGAATAAGTCCTGGAAAATCAACCGGCTTAACACCATATAAAACAGGCTCTGACACGCTTGCAAGGAGCTTTTCAGCAGCACCAGCCAATGGAATATCAAAACCTTTCTTTAACTTTATTGATCTGGGCATTTTAATAGGATCTTATTAAAATATTTCTTCAGGAAAAAGTTCTGTTAATTAATTAACAAAGAAATACAAATGTAGAAATACCTTCGCATATTTGTCAAAAAGTGCCAAATATGATTCTAATTATTTGCACTATTTTTGTTAACAAGATATTAAAAAGGGTTCAATGCAGAAATATTTAATTCTCACATTTGTTTTTATCCTTAATGTTAACTCTCCTCTGCCGACGATTTTTAATCCGTGCCTCTTAACGGGCAGTGAATTCTCTGACCCGCTTCTGTTTTCAAATCAAATCTTTACTGATAAGATTAAAACTGTTCAATTATTTAAAGAGGGATGGAATCTCTCCTATCCGATCATCAGACTGAACAGTGCCGAAAAATTAGTTCTTCATTTTGACCTGCTTGGTGATCAGATAGAAACATATTATTACACATTTATCCATTGCGACAAAGACTGGAAAAAATCGGATATTTTTACGGGAAATTTTATCGAAGGTTATCCTGAAAACCCGTTAGAAGAGTATAAGCATTCATTCAATACTACAGTAAATTACGTCCATTACAAGCTTGTCTTTCCAAACGACAGGATCCGTCTGATGCTGTCAGGCAACTATATCCTTTCAGTTTTCCCGGTTAATGAACCCGAAAAACCTGTCCTGACACACCGGTTTATAATAACTGAAGAGATTGTCAGGATCAGTATAGATCTGCACCGGCCAAAAATGACATCAGATGTTAATACAAGCCAGCAGGTTGATTTTACAGTAAACCACTCAGGGGTAAATATTACCGATCCATACAGGAACATTTATGCCACTGTTTTACAGAATGGACGCTGGAATAATGCAAAAAGAGACCTGAAGCCTGATTTTTTTGGTAATAATGAACTTAAATACAGTGCCTTATCAGATAAGAATATTTTCTTCGGCGGAAATGAATTCAGGTATTTTGATATTAAAAGCATCCGATACCAGACAGAATATGTAAGGAAGATTGATTACTTAATGGGGAATTACCATGTCTGGCTCTATCCTTCGGAAAACAGGGAGTTCAAACCATATTTTTACTGGCAGGATTTTAATGGTAAATACTATGTTGCTGTCCAGGAGGGTCAGAATCCCGAAACAGATGCGGATTATGTTTATGTCTATTTCACCCTTCCTTCAAAATTTTTAATATCAGGAGGGAAGATATACGTCTCAGGCGCGCTTAATAACTGGAGCTTTGATAAGAATAATCTCATGAATTACAATATGGAATCCGGTCAGTATGAATCTGTGATGCTCCTGAAGCAGGGCTGGTACAACTACGAATACGTTTATCTTAAGGATGGCACTTCGGATGGTGTAGCATCCTTATTCGAAGGAAGTCATTATGAAACAGAAAACGATTATACCGTGATCATTTACTATAGAAATCCATACGACAGGTACGACAGGGTTATCGGAACACAGATTGTAAATACTCTTAACAAGTTATCCGATTAGTGCTTATCGTGCGTATCAATACCATATTGCATTAAAACTGTGTGCTTTAAAATCTTAAGTATCTCTTCCATGTATTCATCAACGGCCTTCACCGAGCCCGGCAGGGTATAAATAAGTGATTTACCAATAATGCCGGCAACACCCCGGCTTAAAAGAGCATTTGGTTTTTCCATTCCGTATTTCACCCTTATAAACTCCATTACACCTGGTATCTCTTTATCCAGCAGTGGTTTAACAGTCTCGACCGTAATATCCCTGGGACCAATTCCGGTACCTCCGGTCGTAAAAATAATGTTCTTAACCCTGCATTCACGATGAAGCAGGTCACTGAGCTTCCCGGCATCATCAGGTATAATGGTCAGATTAATTTCCGCATCCCATTCAACGGAAGTGAAGAATGCCGATATTCTCTCTTTTATCTTTGGACCGCTCAGATCCTCATACTCACCTCTGAAGGCCCTGTCGCTGAGAGTTATTATAAGAATATCGAATTTACCAGGTAATTTCATTTCTTTATTAAAGCAGTCTTAAATCTACGATTTGACCTTTTTCAATCATTTTTATATCAACAGGCACAGAAATAATACCATCAGCCTCGTGCAACGAAAAGATATGTGCAGATCCATGATACTCAACCGTTGATACGCACCTGTCGCCGGTGATCCTTACAGGTACCCAGGCCATCCTGTCAGCAAACAATCTTGAAAAGCTATCTTTCATGGGAAGCTGCATCGTAGCCGGTTGCCATTGATGTCCCATCATCTTACAGATCAAAGGTCTGACAAGCAGTTCAAACTGGATAAAAGATGATACCGGATTGCCCGGAAGCCCGAAAACGAGAGCTTTCTGATGTACACCAAATGTAGTTGGTTTACCTGGTTGAACTGCCACTCTGGTAAACAGGATTTTAGTACCGGCTCTTTCAAGTACTGATGGAACAAAATCAAAATCTCCCATCGAAACACCACCACTTATAAGTACAATATCACATTCTGAAATTGCTTTTTCTACAATTTTGAATGTTTTTTCCTCGTCGTCCCTTGCAATACCATAGTATTCACCAAGAGCACCTGAACGTTCTGCCTGAGCCATCAGCTGAAAAGCGTTGCTGTTCCTGATTTGTGAAAGACCAGGGTATTCATGCGGCTCAACCAGTTCATCACCTGAACTGATAACCGCAACCCGTGGCCTGCAGCTGACCTTTACCTCTATACATCCGACAGAAGCCATCACTGCAATATCCTGGGGTTTGATCTGTTTGCCCGGTCTCAGAACAATATCTCCTTTTTTTACATCCTCCCCTTTTATAGCAATATTCTCTTTTGTAAAAGACCCTTTAAATCTCACTTTCCCTGAAGAAAGAATTTCAGAATCTTCGACCATAAATACACAATCTGCACCTGAGGGTACAACCGCTCCGGTCATGATCCTGGTGCATTGCAGCTTGCCGAGTGTTTTTACAGGTGGCGTGCCGGCAGGAACAGTTTCAATGATCTCCATTTCTTCTCCAAGTTCAGATTTAAGGCAGGCAAAGCCATCTACTGAAGACTTATTGAAAGGAGGCATGTCAATATCGCTTATTACATCACCGGCAAGAATCCGGTTAAGGGAATTTGTGTAATAAATAATCTCATTTTCAGTAGGGAATGATGAATTCATAACAATCTCATAAGCTTTTTCAAATCGTATCATTTCCATAGACTTTTTACCTTTTTTCACTTATTACTTTGCGCTTTTTACTTTAAACTTCTTACTCCGACCCGGGATATGAATTATTTTAACTGCCTGAAAATCTTATGAGATATAGTTTACTGGTAATCCCTGACAACCTCAACAACCTCAGGAAGATCCATGCCTATCTTTTTCAGAAATTCAATCGTAGGGACACCGTTACTATTCCATCCCCTTCGCTTATAAACTGCATCCAGCAATGATTCATACTGATCTTCACGGTATTTCCGGAGTATTTTCATTTTTTCCTCAGTGGTTTTTCCGGAAGGATCTATTCCCAGTTTCTCAATGATCTGTTTGTCATATCTTTCAGCGCGCGATTCATACTCTTCTGTTGTAACCGGTCCGGCAGCACGATAAGGCTGTCTGTCATGAATCCGGATTCCGAATCCTCGTCTCAGGTTAAATACTCTTTGAAAATTATACACCCGTTCTGAATCATCAACAAGTCGGTTCTTATCAAAATCCCGACCTGTAACTGCCTTATATATAGTTACATAATTATCAACATGTTCAGGTACTTTGGCAGGTTCGTCGGTCTGGGCGTTGTTTTCCGGCTCAACATCATTCCATGGGAGCTTACAGAGCCCGACAAGACCAAACCATGTCCGGAACATAGGAAAATAATGTAATGCTTCAGCTTTGTTTTCGAAAGTGGGGATCTGATTATTTACCATATCCATAAATATCAGCCATGCTTCATCATGTTGAGGTCCCTTGTTTGTCATGGCAAAACCACCCTGCTGGGCAAGCGACTCTTTTGACATATATTGTGAATACTCCAGTCCCTTGTTCTCCATCCCTATGTCATTCAAAAAAGATGCATCGCCCCATCCGTTTTTAATAAACATCTCCTTCATCTTTCGGACACCCATTCCTGCAGTTTTTCCGAAACCTTCCCCTCTGCTTACCTGGTGTAAAAGTTCAAGGGCATCGTTGGAATTGCCAAATCTCAGCTCTAAGCCTCCTGTTCTCTCTATATTAAGAATCCCGTTCTCATAACATTCCATAATGAATGCTGTAATGGTACTCCATGTAATAGTGCATATTCCGTATGTATCGCAATAAAAATTTGTTTCGATGATATATCCAGGATCAAAAATTCCGCAATTGGATCCAAGTCCGGCGGCATTTTCATATTCAGGACCATCAACAATGACCTTTTGTCCTTTGTAGGGGCCGGTTTTAAGCTCAAAATCGTCAACACCTTTGCTGCACGACATATTACACCCTATCCAGCAGCCATCAGGAATATTTTGCGTGAAGTTCTCTTTCCATATTGACGAATCAATTTTATATGCTTCAGGGTGGCTCCCAAACTTATAATTGTGTACCGGAAGCAGGTCATGGTCATTCATTATTTCCATCAGGTGGGCTGTACCAACCTGGCGCATCTGACATTGTTTATCATCAAGTTCGCGAATCTCCCGGTTAAATCTTCTGCCTCGCTCCATAATTGCCTCAAGATCAACAACATTATTGAGGTTGCCCTTTACGCCCGGAATTTTGCAAACAAGAGCTTTTACCTTTTTATTGCGAAAAACGGTTCCGATTCCCCCTCTTCCTGCCTGCTTTAACCTGACTTTCTTACGTTTAGGATCATAGAAGCTGAAATTAAGCATGCCGATCAGCGAGTTTTCTGCAGCGCTTCCGGATGAAACTATGCCAATATTCTTCTTTTCATTGTCATTATCTGCAAAAATTTCAGTCAGCTGTTCTGCAAGCAAATGACTATCTATGGCTTCAGCAGGAGCTTCAAATATTTCAACTTTATGATTTACACCATCTATAAATACAATCAGATCATTTTCTGACTTCCCCTGTATTTCAAGAGCATCAAAACCCGAGAATTTCAGAAATGGTCCGAAGAATCCCCCAACATTGCTGTCTATAACAGAGCCTGTCTGCGGGGATATACTGACAACAAGCGATTTGCCGGTACCTGAATACTGAGTAATACCTCCAATGGGGCCGGAAGAGATTATGATTTCGTTCTCCGGATCGTCCCAACGTGTATCCGGTCTTGTCGCGTCCCACAAAAGTCTTAATCCATAGCCTTTCCCGCCGATAAATTTTTCTTTCACGGGTAGCGGGACATCTTTATCGTGTATATCCAGGGTGCCCACATTAACATACAATATCTTGTCGGTATAGCCTTTACTCAAAGGCTTCCATGTATAATCCCACCTTTTCAGCAACTTATGCTGTGATTTGACTGACATTATATCCATAGCCGAGATATTTTGGTGAATATCATAAATGATAAGTTTAATCAAAGTTAGAACAAAAAAGTCTGGTTTTATCATGACAATAATCAATATGTTATACAAGGTGAAATTCGGGAGGCTTTGACAAGCCTTATTATCAATCCGGTGTTACTGATCAAAATTTTTTCATGGTAAATAATTTTGTAATTATCTTTATTACCTGAAAAAAATCCAGAATGAGGTTAGCTGATATTGAAAAGCATCTTAAGAAATTCAGGGTAGGAATTGCCGGGGCAGGCGGACTTGGATCCAATTGTGCTATTGCTCTCGCCAGAGCAGGTGTTGGAACTCTGGTAATATCTGATTTTGATGCAGTTGAAAAATCAAATCTCAACAGGCAATATTATTTTTCAGATCAGGTCGGGATGAAAAAAACTATTGCCCTGAAAGAAAATATTATTCGTATCAGACCCGATATAAGCATAATCATTCATACAATCAGACTCGATCCTTCAAATATCTGCGAGGTTTTTAAAGGCTGTAATGTGATTGTTGAAGCTTTCGACAGTTCCGAAATGAAGTCGATGATAATAGAAACAGTTCAGTCGGAGATGCCCTCAATACCATTGGTGGTCGGATCGGGAATGGCGGGATGGGGGAACAATGAATTAATAAGATTCCGAAAGATTGACGATACTCTTTTTGTATGTGGTGATGAAACCTCAGATGCCTCTGACGACTTACCCCTGCTGGCACCGCGTGTTGGTGTGGTTGCAAATATGCAGGCAAATGTTGCGATGGAGATTCTTATGAAATTGAAGTAGATTTGTAAAGTTCTCATGAAGATATTACTAAACAACAGGAATGAAGAATTTGATAACAAATCACTTAGTATAAGTGAGCTGCTACAGATAAAGAAGCTCTCTTTCAGGATGAGAATTATAAAGATAAATGGAACACTGATTTCAAAAGATAAATATGATTCTACTTTTATTCACGATAAGGATAATGTTCAGGTTCTCTATCTGATGAGTGGAGGTTAAAAAAAAAGTTGTAGGTTTGTATCATTATGATAAGGTTTAATTTTTCAAATAAAATATCTCCGGTCCTAAGGAACAAATATCTCCTGACTATCATAATTTTTATAATCTGGTTATTGTTCCTTGATTCTAATAATATTATTTCCAGGTACAAAGAGCTCAAAAACCTTAATAGACTCCGATCTGAACACGAATATTATATAAAGAAAATTGCAGACGATAAAAGAAAGCTTCACGAATTGAAGACTGATAATCAAAACCTCGAGAAATTCGCACGGGAGCAATATCGAATGAAGAGGCCCGACGAAGATCTTTATATAATAGTTACAACTCAGGAAGATCGGAAGATCAAAAGAAAAAATAATTAGACCACTTTTTCCAATCTGCGATAAAAGTCAAGTATCTCTCGAGGATCATCTGATCTGAAATTATTCCCCAGAATATCAAGTAATTCCACTGCTGATTCGGTCACCGGCGTCTTTTTAAAGATTCGTGAATGTGAATGATTAAGATATTTTACAATCCTGAACATATTAAACCAGTTAAAAAATCTTTTATGAAACGAGTGCAGGCTTGAAGTGTTCGCTTTTATTTCATTAAGTTTGTTTACCCATTCATCATCTTTAATAAACAGTTGAATTCCTTGGGGAAGGCTTCCGAAAAGATTTAGAAGATCGTCAGTTGAACAATGAAATAATTTATCTATTTTACTGAATAAATCTTGTAGCTCTTTGAAGGATTGCAAATTATAACTGGGGAGAGTCGTTTCCCGGCCCTCAAGTAACTTTGAAACAACTACTCCTGTCCCGAAAGGTACTCTGAAAGATTCTCTTGGAGAAGGATAGACTGTTGTTGTATTCAGACTGAAATACCCTCCGGCCGGCAGCAGCTTCTGAACAAAATAAAAGTCTTCACCCGCCTGGCGCCGGTTCATACCACCGCACTTTATATAAGGCATGGCTTTGACAGCAAGAGCGGAACCAACCGTATGATACGCATAAGGAAAGCCCGTAAACTTTAGTCCCTGATAATAATAACGCAGGTGTAATTCATAAAGGGCAATTGATCTGAAAACATTCTCAGGGAACTTATTTCCCGATAGCGGGTGTTCAAAGTAAACAGAACAAGCTGATCTCTCTTTTCTGGAGGCCAGCTCTTCATATATCGCTCTAAAATAGTTCTTTTCTACTGTACAATCAGCATCAAGGTTAATAATCACGCCATCAGGCTTATCCAGATTATTAAACCGTCGGATAGCTTCATCCATTCCGGTTTTTCGGGCGAGACCGACACCCCACTCCTTTATCGGGCAATTAGTTTTGTCAACAAGAAAAAGCCTGAAAAAAGTGTTTATGTTTTGTTTCTTCCAGGTCTCAATTTCAGAAATACTTTTTCTGTTATTTTCCTGGCTTTCAATGCTTGAATGTAATGGTGAATTTACAATAACAATTACTTCAACTTTGCAATCCGGTTCATTGCAATTAATAAGTGAGTCAAGCAAAGTTGTTATTTCCGGTTCATCAAATGCAGGCACTACAGCTGTAATACCTGTTTTCTTATCAGGTGCCTCTTTTATTAATTGCGGGAATAGTGTTCTTGTTTCAAGGTAGGTTGAGGCAAAACCCATAATATTTTATTTTTTCTCTGCCTTATATTTTTTATTCAGGCCTTCCAGTACTTTTTGAGTAATGTCCAGCGCATTATTACTATAAAGCACAACACTCCCGAAGCTTTTTCCCAGAATATACTGATAGTTGTACTCATCCTTATTATCTTCAAGGAATGTGGTGATATATTCAAGAATCTGCCTGTTCATTACCTGTTCCTCTTCCAAAAGGTCATTCTGTAATTTGTCGCGGAGGTTTACAAGGTCCTGCTGTTGCTGGAGCAGCGATTTCTCCATCTCAGCCGCTGTTGCTCTGGTTACAAGACCTTTGGTTACTTTTTCCTGGTAATCTTTTGCCCCTCTTTCGTATTGAGAGCCTTTAGAGTTAAGCTCGGCCTCAGCTTTCTGTTGTTTTGCAATTAAATCTTCGCGTCTGTCGAAAAACATATCAAATTTGAAAATGATCGTATCGATGTTGACATAAGCAATTGACTGAGCAGGTATCTCAGCTGCAACAGTGGTTGACTCACCATTTTTAACTTTTTTGTTTGCTGAAAAATGCAGAAAATAGAGTAGAGCTACTAACAGAAAAATGGCAGCAAACAGAATGGTATCAAGTTTCTTCATTGCAGATTGAATATTTGTTAAACATAAATCAGGCGCAAATATAAATAAATTAATGAATATAAAAGGCAAAAAAACATTGCCGGTTAACCTTTTGGCCCGCTATGATGAGAAAAACATTTTTACCTGATAAGCAATTACATGTGGAAAGGATTCGTCATGACAGGTTAGAATTCCGGGCAGGGAATTGCACGTACTCTTCTTTTTTCCTGACCAAGTGTCAAAGAATTGAATTCGTACACTATTGAAATCTCATGTGATCCGGCTGTGGAGCTGATCAGATTTGAAATGGTGAAATCATAACTATAACCTATATGAACTTTATCAGTCTTAATTCCGATCAATGCAATTAATGCGTCGCCCGCCTGTGAGGTAACAAATGGGATGCCTCTGTACCATAATCCGAATATCAGGGGATCTCTGTAATAATATAATCCGAGGTCTGACTGGTAAAATTTCCCCTGCTTCTGAAAGTTCATTGCTACGGACAGGACCTCCTGAAGTTTCTGTTTTAACCTTGTATTCCTGAGAATCTGGAGACCTCCAAATACATTCAGCTTGATGGGAAGGTTTGAATCTTCACCGTAAAATGACTGTTTAGGATTCAGGAGATGATCGAGGGTGAATCCTGCCCATATCCTGTCGTTATATACCAGGGCTGAAGTGGCAAAATCAATATCAGCAACATTATCAAAAGGCGGAGGGTAAATGGTAGGAACAGTTCCGCTGCCGGTCATCTGACTGGCAAATACCAGCTTGTAAATATTAAGACCCAGGTATCTGAATTTAAAATTAACTCCGGGACGAATATGCCAATCTTCGTCAATATTGAAGTCATAAGAATAAAGCAGCCCAATGTTCGTTGTGCTCAGATCACCTGATCCTGCAACATCATAAGTCGCAAGTACCCCGATTCCCGAGTTGAAATTCACCAGAGCTTTATCAAATGAGATACTATAGGTATGAAAGACCCCGGGAACAGCAGGCCATTGATTTCTGTAGTTCAGTGCAAATCTGTATTCTTCTGTCGCACCTGCAAATGAAGGTGCCAGATAGAGTGAATTAGCATAAAACTGGGAGAATGTAGGGTCCTGGCCAAAACTATCTAAAAGAATGATTAATGACAGTATGAATGAGTATTTTATCCTCTTCAGCAAAATCGATCTTGTTAGGTTTACGTGACGAAAATAGCTTAATGTAACTAATAACTAATACCATTAAACGGATATTTCCTAAAAAAGGTACATCTTTTTTGAACAATCTATTAAACGATTCAGACCTGATCGTGATTGCGGTGACTGTAAATAGTCAATCTGGTATGTAAATTTAGGTTTTCAGACTAATTATCGTGCACTTTTCAATAATGTAACGTCGCCCATTTTCGTAAATGATTCCCCGTTTATATAGGTTCCCCTCACTTTCCAGATATAGACACCTGGTTCACAAAGCTGACCGTTAAAATAGCCATCCCAGCCAACATTTATGTCCCTGCTTTCAAAGATAAGCAATCCCCTGCGGGAGAATATCCTTAGATGAAAGTCTGAAACTCCAAACATCTCAGGATGAAATATATATGCTGATTCGTCACTGGAGGGAGAAAAATAACCACCGCTAGGACCTCCCGGATTAGGGATAAAGGCATTGGGGAAATTAACATAATATCCTTTACCGGTAAAAGCATTCAATACAACTAGCGAATCAGAACAACCGTAAATTGAAGAAACGGTCAGCCGGATATCATAGTTGCCTGATTTTTTGTAACTATACCGGGGCTCAAACAGATCCGAGCTGTTTCCATCATCAAAATCCCACATAAATATTACGGCATCAGTTGAATAGTTGATGAATCTGATCTCATCATCCGGGATAATGGGATTTTCAGGAATTATCTCGAAACGTGCCACCGGTTTAGGATGGACAATTATGACGATTGATGAGGTTGTTCTGGTACCATCAGCAGTAATAACATCAAGAACAACCCTATATTCTCCTTCAACATCAAATATCCAGTCAGTTTCCTTTTCAGCAGATGAACCTCCGTCACCAAAAGTCCAGAGATAAGAATTCCCATTGACAGGTTTACTTGAAAAATGTACTTTCAGAGGGACGCAACCGGATGCAGCTGACGCTTCTATTAAACCTTCAACCGGCTTTGCAGTGTTCTTAAGATTGTTCCTGTTATCATTTCCCGATTCTGAAAATAATCCTTTTTCTGAAAGGCTCTCATTTATTTCAGTCCGTGTGAGATTATTCCTTATCTGAAATTCATTTCTAAAAGTAATATTATCGGGATTTTCCACCGGAGAGAGCAATACATTTATTTCAGGAGTCTCAAAGCTCTCTTTGGAAATCTTCTCTGTCTGGACCTCTATACGTTTTACAACCAGATCTTCGGAACCGGGTGCAGGGCTAACAGTTGGAGTTTGTCCGGCTTCAGCTGGTGAGGCCTCTGAGATGCTTTCAATTTTTTTATGATCGACAGTAACAATAAGGAGGGCTGCAATCAAACCGGCAGCTAAGATTCCGCCAATGTACCAGACATTAAACCTACCGGGATTAAACCGAAGAAACTCCCGTCTGGCAACCTTGCGCATCAGTTCATCTTTAACTGATGGACCGGGAATAACTTCCGCGTTTTCAAGCTTCTGCCTGAACAACTCCCTTATGATCTTATCTTCTTTTTTCCCTTTCACCGGTTTAACATTCACTTTTTGTATCTGTTCAAATATTGTCTGAATAGCTGCTTTTAAGTCTTCTCAGGATTTCAAGTTTTTCCCTGATAACTGCCTTGGCCCTGCTATACTGTGACTTTGATGTATTTGTGTCAATCCCAAGCATTTCAGCGATCTCCCTGTGCTTATACCCCTCTATTGCATAAAGGTTAAATACCATCCTGTAACCCGCAGGAAGTTCATTAAGTACCCTGAAAAGCTCATCTGAAGTGCAAAAGTCATCTTCAAAACCTGCAGCCCCTGTTTCAACTGACATATACTCCTCTATTTCAATATTGTATCTGTACTTAAGATTTTTATGATAATGAGTAATAGCAGTATTTACAGCTATCTTTCTTAACCAGCCTGTAAAAGAACCTGTTCCTGAAAAATCTTCTATACTGAAAAAAATCTTTAAAAAACTCTCCTGCAAAATATCTTCCGCCTCAGCTTTGTCGCCCGCATACCTCATGCAAATACCCAACAGTAACCGTGAATACTTATCGTACAACAACTTTTGGGCTTTTCCGTTATGCTTTGCGCACCCTTCAATTATTTGCCGGTCGCTCATCATATGCCAGGGATAATTTTAAGACATACTATCGAAAAAAATGGTTGCATAACAAAGGAAATTTTGGATAAATGACCTGTTTCCTGTGATAAATCACCTCTTTCATGTGACAAAGGTCATTTAAAAACGTTTTAAGATCAATTTTATTAGCAGTTTAAATTCTGTTTTCAAAAGATTATTTAAATTTTATTCCTGATATTAGAACTTTTTAAACCGATACAACATGTTCAATAAATTCATCGCGGCAATACTGCCCTATTTCCCCAAAAAATTCATCTGGATATTTTCCAGGCCCTATATATCAGGAGAGACAATTGAGGATGCGATGAGGGTCTCTAAAGATTTGAACAGCAAACAAATAAAAGTCACACTTGATGTGCTCGGGGAATTTATCAAAACCCCTGATGAAGCTGAAACAAATAAAAAAGAGTATTTACACCTTATTGACGTTACCCTTAAAACCGGAATTGATGGGAATTTCTCTCTGAAACCAACGAGTTTCGGTCTGCTGATCGATAACCAGGTTTGTTATAATCATATCCGCGAAATAGTTGCAAAAGCAGCATCGTATAACGGATTCATCCGGATTGATATGGAAGATTCGCCATGCACCGACATGGAGATAGAATTATTCCGGAAGCTGAAACAGGAATTCCCGGGCAATGTTGGACTGGTAATCCAGGCATATCTGAAAAGAACAATGAATGATATCAGGAGCATGCTCGATCTCAACAGTGAAGTCTTCCCTCTGAGCTTCCGCCTTTGTAAAGGTATTTATGTTGAACCTGAGGCAATTGCTTTTAAAAAATATGAGGAGATAAACCAGCATTTTCTGGAAGATCTGGAATTCTTATTTAAAAATAAGGTTCATGTTGGTATTGCGACTCACGATAAACCTTTGATTGAAGGTGCCTGTAAACTGATAGAGAAATATAATGTCCCAAAGAGCCTGTACGAATTCCAGATGCTCTACGGAGTGACACCGCGCTTACGTGAAAGTGTTGTTAATAATGGACATACCATGAGGGTTTATGTACCCTTTGGAAAACAATGGTTCGGCTATTCAACACGGAGGCTGAAAGAGAATCCAAAAATGGCGAGCCATATTATCAAAGCAATATTTTATAAGGGATAGGTTAGATGCCGGGTGCCGGGTAGTCAATGATGGGTATGAAGTACAGTAAAGATGATTTGTTGAAAGTCATTGCGAGGAACGAAGTGACGAAGCAATCTTCCTCAATCCTTACCTACTGGTTTTTCTGTTTCAAAGTTTCCAGATACTTCTTTTGTATCTGATCTACTTCCTGCCTGGTAAGATTTGACTTCAGTGGTGCCGGTTTCTCGGGTAATCCATGGATTAACAGATAAGCTGCAGGGAGAAGCATAAAGGGACTTAATCCTATTATTTTGTCAGATGGTATGCCCCCTTTTTCAAATGCATTAATACGCTGTTTCTGACGCAACAACTCATAATTTGAGCCAGGATCTCCCAGAATACTCTGACTTTGCTTTCCCTGATATGCTGAAACGGCCAGATTATATTTTGCATTTTCAATTTCAGGCCTCGATTCGGTCCTTGTATTAAGCAAATCAGATTTAAGGTTTGCAAGTCTTGGAACAATAATTATTTCTCCTATTGAAAGTGTATCGGTATTCATATAAATACCTGTAATAAACTCCCTTCCGACCAGAGTGTCGCTGATGAATAAAGTAACCGATTTATACCCGAGACTTCTGAAAACAATTGTATCCCTCCTGTTAACCCAAAAGGCAAATGCCCCCTCCTGATCACTTACTGATAAAAAAGACCTGTTAATAAGGATCTGCGAATTAGCTATTGGTGAAAGAGTAGCTCCATCCATAACCAAACCGTGAAACAGAATCCTGGAACCGCTCTGTTTGATAATCTGACAGGAAACACCCTGCCAGATTAAACATGTAAATAACAAAACTGACCAGATCCTCTTCATTACACTGTTTCCTTCAGAACTTTATAATCAATTCATCAAGAGATCTTTTTGGAACATGATGATTTAACTTCTCATCTCTCCAGTATTTTATATCGTTATCCTTTACGGGGTCAATAATTATATTTTCAACAGGTTTCCCCAGCGCAAGTATTAAGAGGATTTCAAATCTGTCGGGAATACTAAGGGTTTTTCGGAGCTCTTCCCTTTTGATTGAAGCAATCATACAGCCACCCAGTCCGATTTCAGTTGCCCCCAACATTATGCTCTGGGCTGCAATCCCGTGATCAACACTAAAAGATTCTGTTATTGATTTGTCACCAAGGATAATAATATATCCCGCAGGCCTCTCACCCCTTACAGGACCATGCCATTCCTTCAAATACGCCGCCCAGGCGATTGAAGGGAAAATCATCTTACATTCCTCAGGTTTATTATAGAGAAGATATTTCAGAGGTTGCCTGTTTGCCGCCGATGCTGATAACCTGGCAAGATCAATAAGGTTTTCCATATCATGATATGAGATTGCTTGAGATTCATCAAAGCGACGGTATGACCGTGTTTTGATTATCAGATCTTTAAGTTGCATATGTGTGAATTCTTGAAATGAATTATTTGCTGATTCAAATTTACCTAATTGATTGATGACTATACTACGGTGGTACCAGAAATATATTTTCAGGCATGTTTGGAATGACCCCCTTTTCACGGGCAATTCTGAACAGTGTGTTAATTGCCTCCCTGCCATTATGACCCAGTTGGATAGAGTATTCATTTACAAAAAGCTTGATATGGTTGTTCATTACTTTACTATCCATTTCCCTGGCGTTGGATGCAACAAAATCATATGAGGCTGATGAATCTTCAAAAGCATATTCAATGCTTTTACGCAATATCCGGTTAACCCTCAAAGCAATTTCTGAGGGGATTCGTCTGTTTATACCTATCAGCCCGAGCGGGATGGGAAGTCCGGTCAGATCTTCCCAGTATTTTCCCATATCAGCTATCATCCTGAGACCTTTGGTATGATATGTAAACCTTGTTTCATGAATAATAAGTCCGGCATCTGCCTTGTCTTTCAGCAGGGCTTCTTCAATTTCCGAAAACAGATATTCGGTTTTGCTGCCCACCTCCGGCCAGGCAATGCTGAGAAGAAGATTAGCGGTGGTGTATTTCCCGGGTATGGCTATTCTTGCTTTCGAAAGCTCTGACGGATCAATATAATTCTTGCTTATGAGCAGAGGTCCGTTCCCGTAACCCAGTGCACTTCCTGAATCCATAATAAGATAATCTCCGGCAACATATGTATATGCATGACAGCTGATCTTTGTTATATCCACCTCACCAGCAAAAGCCTTTCTGTTCAGATCTTCAACATCTGCAAGGAAATAATCAAATTCCAGCCCTTCAGTATCAATCCTTCCATGTACCATTGCATCAAAAATAAATGTATCGTTTGGACATGGGGAGAATCCTATTTTCAGTTTCATCGTTCACTCGAGAATTAAAATAATTTCTTCAATTTTTTCTGACAGATTCTTAACAGCTTCAGAGATTCTCCATTTAGTACTGTCTCTTGGTTCAACCCTGTTCGAAACCGACCTGATTGCCAGACATGGTATTCTTTCCATAGCCGAAACATAGAAAAATGCTGCACCCTCCATAGTTTCAATATCAGGATCATATTTATCAATGATCCTTTTAATTGTATTGACCGATCCGGAAACGGTATTGACTGTGACTGCCCTGACCCCTGTGAGATACTTTTCAGCTTTATTGACAAATTCATTATCAGCCTTAATTAATCCGTTCCTGAATGGAAACTTATCGGGATCGCTTAAACCTGCTTCTGACAAAGTCAGAAATCCTTTCTCTGTTTCAATTCCCATATCCGCAAAACAATCTGATACCGGCATAACAACCTTTCCTATCCCGATCTCCTTTTTGTAACTTCCCGCTATGCCAATATTAACAGATAAATCGGGCTTTGGATTTGAGGAAAGCCATTGTTTCATACTCCAGGCTGTTGAAATGGATCCTACCCCGGTAACAAGCCGATTAATCTCACAATTTCCCAGCCTAAATCCCCCGGCAACAGGTATTATACCAGGTATTTCTCTCAGAATATCAGCCTCTAAATCGGTTGCTGTAACAAATAGAATTCTTAAAGACATAGGCAATGTTGATTCCCCAGGTTAAAAGAACACGGTAAATATATTTAAAAGATCAGATTTAATAGCTATTATTGTGCAATTAACTACCCCTTGTATGATCTACTTAACCCGCAGAGAAAGATTCAGTGCTGCTCACAGAATGTTCAGGCATGAGTGGACGGATGAAAAGAACCTGGAGGTCTTCGGCAAATGTTCAAATCCAAACTGGCATGGCCATAACTATGTACTATTTGTGACTGTCAAAGGTAAAATATCTGAAGATCATGGATTTGTAATTAATATGACCACCCTTAAGCATATCATTCTCGAAAAAGTCATTCAAAAGATCGATCATAAGAATATGAATCTTGAGGTTGAATTCATGAAAGGCAGGATCGCCACAACCGAAAACCTTGCAATTGCGATATGGGATGAACTTAAACCGGCTATCGAACAGCAGGGAGCAATTCTGCATTGTGTTAGAATTGAAGAAACAGAAAATAACTCAATAGAATATTATGGCTAAGAAAACTGAATCCGTCAGCAAGGGAAGAAGCAGTACCTCAAACGGCTACTCCAATGTTGAAACATGGGACGAGGAAAACATTAAAGAGCTCTCCTCAATTTACTATAAAGTAATTAAGCTTATTGGAGAAGATCCTGAGAGAGAAGGTCTGATTAAGACTCCGGAAAGGGTTGCAAAGGCCATTAATTTTTTAACGATGGGTTATTCTATGAATCCCTGTGAAATAATCAACTCGGCCAAGTTTAAGGAGGAATACCAGCAAATGGTACTGGTAAAAGATATTGATATCTATTCGATGTGTGAACATCATATGTTACCTTTCTTCGGAAAGGCTCATGTAGCTTATATACCTGATGGTTATATCACCGGACTCAGTAAAATTGCAAGAGTTGTTGAGGCTTTCAGCCGCAGGCTGCAGGTTCAGGAAAGGCTTACCACACAGATAAGAAACGTTATTCAGGATTGCCTTAATCCTCTTGGTGTTGCCGTTGTCATTGAAGCTCAGCATATGTGTATGCAGATCAGGGGAGTTCAGAAGCAGAACTCTGTTACAACCACCTCAGCTTTTACCGGAATATTCCTGAAAAACCTTAATACCAGGGAAGAATTCATTCACCTTATCGGCTCAAAGTTGCATTGATATGAAAGCATATGTATTCCCGGGTCAGGGAGCTCAATTTCCCGGCATGGGGAAAGATCTTTATGATAAATATCCTGCAGCGAGAGAGATGTTTGAACAAGCAGACTCTATTCTCGGTTTCAGGATCTCCGATCTGATGTTTACAGGTTCGGAAGAGGATCTGAAGCAAACCAGGGTGACCCAGCCAGCTGTATTTCTTCACTCCACCATACTTGCTGCCATGCTGGGGGATTCTATTGGACCTGATATGGTTGCCGGTCATTCTCTGGGCGAATTCTCGGCGCTTGTAGCTAACAGAACCCTCACCTTCGAAGATGGTCTTATACTTGTTTCAAAAAGAGCCATGGCAATGCAAAAGGCCTGTGAGAAGATCCCGTCAACAATGGCAGCTATCATCGGACTTGACGATTTGATCGTTGAGGATGTATGTAATTCAATCCCGGAAATTGTGGTACCTGCAAATTACAACAGTCCCGGACAAATAGTAATCTCAGGATCGAATGAAGGAATCGATAAAGCCATTGAAGTTCTTAAGGAAAAAGGCGCAAAGAGAGCTCTTAAGCTTGCTGTGGGTGGTGCATTTCACTCCCCACTGATGGAATCTGCTAAGAGAGAGCTGGAGGAAGCTATCATGTCAACAAATTTCTGTGAACCGATATGCCCTGTTTATCAAAATGTCAATGCAAATCCATCTTCTGAACCTGAGATAATTAAGGCTAACCTTGTTTTGCAGCTTACATCACCGGTAAAATGGACTCAGAGCGTACTGAATATGATTGCGGGCGGAGTCACTTCATTTATCGAAGTCGGACCTGGTTGTGTCCTGCAGGGACTTATCAGAAAAGTAAATAAAGATGTTTTTACCGAAGCAGCAATAGTCTGATCACTTTTATTGTACCGGCTTGATTATTACCCCCTTATGTTTCTTCCCGTCAATCATGATATCGAGAGGTTTTTCAAACCGTACATGCCTGATGAATTCATTTTCATATATAAACGGAAGTGTATTCAGGAAACCGACATCGTAATAACCCTCCTTAATGAACGGATTGATAGAAAAATAACCCACTCTGAATGAAATGAGGTTCTGGAAAAAATGGGTTCCCTGACTTGGATCGATCCTGTAGTTTTTCAGACCTGATTCAATAATTATTCTTGCAGCAGATATCTGTGGCCATTTTACCGGTATTCCCAGCCACGGATCGGTTGAGCCCCATCGGCCCGGACCTATAAGAACATATCCGGAACCCTGCTTAACAAAAAGATTATTAATCTTTTCGATGTCAATCGCAATATTTTTGTTTTGTGCAGGATTGAATGATTCAGGTTTTACATAAACCAGATCCCGGATCCCTATAAACAGTCCATTACCAAGAGCGGACTCCGAGTAGATGATTGTATCTTCAGGTTTAATATTTCCCAGGTTAATGTTAGTGGTTTCATCGGCATTGACAATTGGTCTGATTTGCAGGAAGTTAAAAATTTTTGGTGTCCCGGGTGGTGTTTCAAGATTAACTGCAAATTCAATTTCAATGGGATTGTTCATCTCCTGCTGTCCGAGTTCAAGGAGTGTACTTAGGATTTCAGCCAACGGGAATAATTTATGTTGCAATACATTTGATAAAGTTATGACCCGCTTCCCGGGATGATTTATCCCTTCACGCAATACATTATTATTATAGTCATAAGTGGAAGCGACATACTTCATAGCACCGTCGTTGTTCACGTTATTAATGCCAATTTTAAGAATATTGACACCATCATCAGTGGAAGGAACAAAGCTGTCAATCCTAAGATCAAGGGCGCGGAACTCTTTTTGGGTGTCCCTCAAAGCTGCTTCAGGGGATGATAACTGAAGGATTTTCTTTGCATGTTTGGGGGAAAACCTTAATGAGAGGCCTCCTTCAACAATCAGTTTACCAAGGCCAAAAGCAACATTGGCTATTCCGTCTTCAGCTTTTTCCGAACCAACAGGATAATAATTTATCGACTGGGCCACACCTGATATGGTAGGGTAGTACATATCTCCATGTCTGTTTCCACAAACTTCCTGAAGAATTATTCCCATTTTTTCTTCATCAATCACATTAGCTGTCGCAGTCATATATGCTTTGCTTACCTTGTAATAAACAGAGGCGTAAACCTCCTTTATCGCATCGGATAACACCTTTACCATCTGTTTGTTATCAGGAAGCCGGGGAATCATATAGGTTGAATAAATACCTGCAAATGGCTGATAATGTGAATCCTCCAGTTTACTTGAAGATCTGACGGCAAGAGGATGGATCCTTGAAACAGACAGAAATGCATAGAAGTCCTGATAGACCCTGCCCGGTAATTCTGCATTAATAAACCTGTTAAGTATTTCATCATCAGTTAGATCAGATAATGCAACTGAATACAGGTTGTTTTGGTCCATAAATTCGTCAAAGATATCGGTGCATAAAACAACTGTACGAGGAATGGCAATAAGAACATCCGGGAACTTATTAAACAGCTTATTGGTCTTGATGATCCTGTTTATAAATGCCAGTCCTCTTGCTTTTCCTCCTATTGAACCATCGCCGATTCGTGAAAAAATCTGGTACTCATCATAACTTGTCTTATCAAACTTGGCTATCACCCCTCTGCCCTTCCCGAGCCGGAAACTCGATATAGCAACATAAAGGAACCGCCTCATCTCATCCATGGTCTTGAAATCCTCTTTCCTTATGTATTTAAACATCTGGGCTACAGGAAAGAGCGCACGTGCATTCAGCCATTTGGAAAAGTGATTCCGGGTTGCATGATACTCAAGAGTTTTATCGGGTATCGTGAGAAGCTTTTGCTGAAGACTCTGAAGATCGGTGGCAATTGCTATCGGCTCCATGGTATCAGGGTTCTTAAAAACAAAAGGCCCGAAAGCAAGGTTCTGGATAATGAAGTTCCTTAATTCGAGAGATAAAGACTTGGCATACTTATTAATAAATCCTGCACCAAGCTCTTCAGCAATTTTTTTATGCTCCGAACTGGAAGATTGCAGCAGAAAAGGTACATTATCATCGTCGGCCATCACTACTTTACAAAGCTCTATTCCTGCATTTTCATCGGTTAAATTATCCCTTTTATAACTGATATCTGAAATCACTCCAAGCACATTGTATTTATATTTATTATAAAGAGCAAGTGCATCGTTGTAATTATTTGCAAGAAGGATTTTAGGCCGTCCTCTCATTTTTAACATCCGTTGATGTTCATTCAAGGCTTCTCTCTGAAAATCAAGAGACTGCACAAGTACAATCCTGTAAAGATTAGGTAGATATGAAGAGATATATCTTATTGAATTTTCGACCAGAATAATTGCCTGAACACCAATTTTTTCAATATCGTTATCAGCGTTCATTTTATCTTCAATGAGCTTTATTATGGCAAGTATCAGCGCGGCATCGCCCAGCCAGCAGAATATATAATCTATTGCACTCAGATCTTCCCCGGCCAGTCTCAGAGAAACCTCTCTCGAAAAATAGGTCAGTACCACGATCGGTATCCTTTCATATTTAGCCTTAACTATTTTTGCAAGGGCAAATACATCGGTTCCCCTGAGGCTAAGCATAGAAATCACCAGGTCAATATTTTCCTTCTGAAGTATTCTGAATGCATCCTCAGCATTATCAGTCTGAAAGAATGTGGGAGGATACCTTAGATTAAGCGATACATATTCATTGAATATCTGCTCATCAATCCGTCCATCCTCTTCCAACATGTAATTATCATAATTACTGCAGATTACAAGAACCCTGTGAATCCGTTTCTGCATCAGGAGATTGAACGGAGTGTCGGTAAAATCGTATTTCTGCAGATCAAGTATTCCTTCAATGATCGTCATAAGATTCAGGTTTTTATTGATTCATTGAGATTGCAGCTATTCCTTTTCTGCCATCCATCCTTACCAGGAGCGGATTCTTAAATCTGATATGCCTGAAAAACCTGCCTTCCTCTACAACATTCTGATTAATAAGTTTTTTCCAGATGATAACGCCGTCCTGAGATGACTCATTTACTGAAAAATAGCCAACATTCATGGAGGTCACATTGTGAAAAAAATGAGAGCCCAGGGAGGCGTCAAGATGGAAATCCGGCAGGGAAACTTCAACAATAACTTTCGCATTGGATATTTGCGGCCATACTACGGGTATGCCGATATATTTGTCTCTTGTTCCCCATCTGCCGGGCCCGATCAGAATATATTTCTTGTGCTCCCTTAACATTTTTTCATTGATCCTCTCTATCTCATCCGCCATCATCCCTGTGAGCAGGTTATCAAATTTTCGTGGTTCCAGGTAAATAATGTCTGTAATATCATTAATTAATCCGTTTCCCATACACCTTTTTGTCATCAGAATCAGGTCTTCATTGAAAATGGTATCCGGATCAATGTCATATCCTGCTCCCGTGCCGAGAAGAGGTTTTATCTGCAAAAGGTGAAAAGAGGCATTTCCGGCCTCATCTTTTTTAAGATCAACTGCAAATTCTATTTCCACCGGTGTTCCGCATGCTTCAGTTACAACATCCAACACAGTTCTCAGTGTGGACGCTAATGGTATATAATTATACTTGAGTATATCGGCAAAATTAATAACTCGTGGTCCGGGAGCATCAAGTCCGGGAGTTATTATATCATTATCCGGGTTCAGAACTGATGCGGAGTGTTTTAAGGTTCCATGTTTCTCAGCATCAGCTATGTCGAGGGTCACAAGCCCTGCATTTTCACCCTCCAGAAGGTTCAGATTTTTCTTTGCCATATCCACAGCATAGAAAAATACCTGTGAATTTTTATACATGTCATCATGTGAAATAATGTCGAGTGAAGGATAAGCCGGTGAAAAGCGATAGGCTCTTTCTCCCTCCATAACATATTGACCTAGTCCGACAGCCAGAACAGCAAATCCATCCTTAGGGGTCATGTGGGCAACCGGATAAAAATTATATGATTGAGCTGAGCCGCTCATATGAGGATAAAATGCATCAAGATATCTTTCACCAACAACCTCCTGAACGACAACCGCCATTTTTTCCAGCTCAATTTTATAGCAGATGGCTTCAAAATATATGCGGGCACTCTTTGAATAGATTGAGGCAAAGACAAGTTTTATTGCTTCCGTTAATTGCTTAAACCTTATATCAAAATCCCGATCGTTATTCGGAAGAAGGTAGGTCCCGAAAATACCTGAAAAAGGTTGACTCATTGAATCCTCAAAAAGGCTTGACGATCTTATTGCCAGGGGTTTTGTGATCTTCTTAATGAAGATCCTGAGGTTTTTTTCGAGAGTATAGCTAAGACTTCCTTCAAGGAACATCTGTTGAAGAGCATCAAAATCCTTTTCTTCTTTTATCTTGTCCCACAGATGATTGCGTTCCATAAACATATCAAACTCATCTGTCCCGATTATGGCTGTAACAGGAGTTTTTATGTTTATTCCCGGTATCAGCCTGCCAAGTTCAAAACTATAAATAAGAGTGTTTATGAATGCCAGTCCTCTGCCCTTTCCGCCAAGTGATCCGGATGAAAGACTGACAACATTAGTCTCATCGATTAAGGCGGATTCTTCAAAATTAATCACTCTTCCCTTATTCATCTCTCTTCTCCGCTTGCGGATAATATCGATGAGATACTCTCTTAATTCTTTTACGTTGTTGAAATCTGATACTTTAACAGGATTTATCAGTTTGGCAATTTTGACTTCTCCACGTGCCATCAGCCACAAGGAGAAATGGTTCTTCATTGCATGATATGCAAGAGAATCTTCAGGTACAGTTTCGAGGTATGCCTCAAACTCTTTCATTGATTTGGCAACAGCAATCTGCCGGCCTCCGGTGTCTCTGTAAACAAAATGGCCGAACCCCAGGTAATAATTTATGAAGGATTTCAAATCCTGAAAAAGACTCTTGGAATTCTTGTTAATGAAATTTGATTTGAGGATAAAGGCATACTTTGCATTTTCGGGATCAGACGACTGCAGAACTGTCGGGAGATTTGGCAGATCATTTTTAATATGCTGAATAAGTTCAAATCCGGCCTTATCCTGCAATTTACCGTTCCTTGGAAATCTCATATCTGAGATCACACATAGAAGGCTGTCCTGGTAATTATTAAATATGGTCATTGCATCTTCCCAGCTCGAAGCAAGGAGGATTTTAGCTCTTGCTCTTAACTTTAAAACTTTATATAACTCGTCAGTAGAGACATCTTCAATCAGGTTCCGAGTCTGCTCCAGTACGAGGGTGTAAAGCATCGGAAGATAACTTGAATAGAAATCTGCCGAATCCTCGACTATCAATATCACCCTGGTAAGTCCTTTTTTGGTATCGTTGTCAACATTTACTTTATCTTCAAGTAACTTGACCATTGCAAAGAAGACTTTTGATTCTCCTGTCCAGACGAAATAGTTATCAAAGGGAACTCCTCCGGCTTTTTGCTTTCTTGCATAACCAACGTCACCGGGATTGTTAAGCAACAGAAATGTTGGCAGATAGGGATACTTATCCTTGATTTTTTTGCAGAGTTGCATCGGACTCTCCTTATCAACACCGATCATAATAATAACCATATCATAATGCCTGGCCTTGAGCCTGTTAAAGGCTTCCTCCTCACTCGAAACCCCTGATACCCTTGGTAATGATGTGAGACTCAGCTGATAGTATTCACCAAGCATATGATCAGAAAATCTGCCTTCTCCTTCGATTGAATATGCGTCATAGAGATTAGCAACCAGGAGTATCTCTTTTACTTTAAAAGGCTGCAGATCATGAAAAACATCCCTCTCTGCATTGTGACGATCGAGAAATTTCTGCAATAACTTTTTACTGGGAATATTTGCATAGTCTTCCTCGTCTTCGGCAGGAACCCTTGTCATTCGAATAATGTCACGGGCTTTATAGCTGTTGATATATCCGGTTATCAGGCTGGCAATATTCTGTATAAGATCTCTTTCCTCTTTTAAAAACGGACCCTCATTCTCAACTCTGAACTCAGTTGCATAGAATATTTCGATCGATCCTTTTTCTCCGTCTATGGTATTAAACTCCTGAACCATTCTCCATTTGGTCTCTCTGAAATCAATCGATTCAAAAGCGTTATTCATGTAACTGATCCTTGCCATCGTAAATTCAGGATATTGCCACGCAGCGGGTAATAATAAAACTATCTGCTGGAGGGTCTCTTCAATCGGTTTTCCTTCCTTAAGTATATAAGTAGTCTGGTTGATGCAACCCAGCTCTTTCAATCTCTCCTGCTGGTCATGAAGCAACCTCTTATATTCCAGACTTTTATAATTTGCGTCCTCCATCCGGTAACGAGGTGATCAGATTAATTTTTAAAATTACTAAAATTACCGTTATCCCCGGTGATGCTGAGAATCATATTAAGTGTATTTGGGAAATAGAAGTGTGATATGTACACTTATTCCACCTTCCATATTGATCCACTGGACAGAAGGTCATCCATGCACTTTATTTTTGATGTTTTTCGAATCTCATCGATCTGATTTTCGATTGAAACTTCATAAGTGGATCCGGCGACCGATCTTATAACACCTAATGCTACAGGGTACTCGGGGTGCCTCATATTTGCAAGCATATACTGTATCCCGGGATTAGGTTCGGTGGCATCATGCACCAGTACATTTTTTTCGTTATATTCATTTTCACTAAGCTTAACCACCCTGAGTTTTAACCCATCAAGGATAAGCCCTTTGTCATTTCCCTTACCAAAGATCATTGGTTCTCCATGTTTGAGAATGATAGTCCTGTCTTCTCTGACCTCCTTACCGGCAATAGTATCATGAATACCGTCATTGAAAATTATGCAGTTTTGCAGGACCTCAACTACGGAAGTACCTTTGTGTTTTGCTGCTTCAACGTAAATCTGTGTTGAAAGTGAAACACTTGTGTCAAGGGTACGGGCAAAGAATTTACCTTTTGCTCCAATCACAAGTTCTCCTACTGAAAAAGGTTCTTCTACTGTACCGAAAGGAGAAGTTTTTGTAACCAGTCCCCTCTCGGAGGTTGGCGAATACTGACCTTTCGTCAGACCGTATATTTCATTGTTGAACAAAATTATGTTGATATCAATATTACGTCTGATTGCATGAATAAAGTGGTTACCGCCTATTGCGAGGGCATCACCATCTCCTGTAATCTGCCATACCGAAAGTTCAGGATTCGCAGTTTTTACTCCGGTGGCGATTGCTGATGCCCGCCCATGGATACCATGAAAACCGTAAGTATTCATGTAATAAGGGAATCTTGAAGAGCATCCTATTCCTGAGACAAAAACGAACTTTTCCCTTGGGATTCCAAGTTCTGAAAGAGCTTTCTGAACTGCATTTAAAACAGCATGGTCACCGCAGCCAGGGCACCATCTTACTTCCTGGTCGCTCTTAAAATCCTTTGGATTACTTTGATTCACAACTAGATTTGTCATATCAGTCTCCCTTCAGTATTGTGATGCATTTTTCTTTTATTTCATAAACAGTAAACGGCAGTCCCTGAACCTTATTAATCTGTTCATAAGTGAACTCCTGGTAATTCATCCGCAGATAATCAGCAAATTGTCCCATGTTAAGTTCACAAACCACTATTTTCTTAAAATTGGTGAAAATATCTCTTACATTCTTTGGCAAGGGATTGATGTAATTAAAGTTCACCAGGCTTACCCTGTGACCCTCCGCCTGCAATTCACTAACTGCTGTAATCAAATAACCATGTGACCCACCCCAGCCTGTAACAAGCAAGTCACCCTGGCTCTCACCAAAAAGTGTAAGTTCAGGTATTCTTTCACTTATCCTTTCAACTTTTTCAGCGCGGAATTTCACCATCATTTCATGATTCTCAGGGATGTAGGATACGGTCCCTTTAACAGTTTTTTCAAGTCCACCGATCCTGTGTTCCAGACCCGCTGTTCCCGGCTTTGCCCAAAATCTTGTGAGTTTCTCCTTATCCCGTTTATAAGGTAAAAACGGAGTTTCGCTTTTGTCAGCAAAGGGAGGATGAATTTCAGGAAGCGACTTCATCTCAGGTATTTTCCATGGTTCGGAACCATTTGCTAAATAACTGTCAGTCAGCAATATCACAGGGGTCATGTGTTCGAGTGCTATTTTTGCTGCTTCATATGCAAAATGGAAGCAATCAGAGGGGGTGCTGGCAGCAATTACAACAACCGGGCACTCCCCGTTACGGCCATAAAGAGCCTGCATCAGATCGGCCTGTTCCGTTTTGGTAGGCAGTCCTGTTGAGGGGCCGCCACGCTGTACATTTATGATTACTATCGGGAGCTCAGCCATTACGGCGAGACCAATAGCTTCAGATTTAAGTGCCAATCCAGGACCGGAAGTTGATGTAACAGCCAGGTCTCCGGCAAAGGAGGCTCCCAAAGCCGTGCATATCCCGGCAATCTCATCTTCGGCCTGAAAGCTTTTGACCCCCAGATCTTTTCGGGCTGAAAGCTCTTCAAGAATACCTGTTGCAGGGGTAATAGGGTAAGAACCTATGAATAGTTTTAATCCTGCTCTTTCCGCAGCTGCCAACAGTCCCCAGGCAGTGGCAGCATTACCGCATATGTTTCTGTATGTTCCTTTGGCTATTGGTGCGGGACTTATCCTGATAACCGGATTCAACGCTTCAATTGTTTCGGCATAATAATATCCGGCACGCAGAGCAATTTTGTTAGCTTCGGCTATCTCAGGTCTTTTTTGAAATTTCTTTTCAAAATACCGTTCCGTATAATTTAGCTTACGGTCGAAAAGCCAGTAAACCATTCCAAGAGCAAACATATTCTTTGTTCTCAGAACCGATTTCGGATCAAGCCCGAAATCCTTAAGAGCTTGTTTTACCATCGATGTGATAGGAACTGCTATCACATTGAAACTGTCAAGCTTCTCTTCCGTTACAGGATCTTTTTCATAGCCTGCTTTTTCAATGTTTTTATCAGTGAAATTATCTTTGTCATAAATAATGGTGCCACCTTTCTTTGTCCACTTTGCATTAGCTTTGATCGCAGCAGGATTCATTGCAACAAGGACATCGGCATAATCTCCCGGAGTATGTATTTCGGAATGGCCCATGTGGATCTGAAACCCTGATACACCTCCCACTGAACCCTGAGGAGCACGAATCTCGGCGGGATAATCAGGAAAAGTAGATAAATCGTTACCGTACAATGCAGCAGTATCAGAAAACAGAGTGCCTGTTAATTGCATCCCGTCTCCTGAATCGCCCGAAAATCTGATCACTACTTCTTCTTTTTCAATAACCTTTGATCTTTTATCCATTATACTAATTGTATTACAAGCAACTACCTTAAATAACCAGGATATATCAAATTCTGAAAACTAATGTTTTGATTTTCTTGGCGTTCCTTAGTGTGAACTTGGTGTGCCTCGTGTGGTTATAAAAGATTAAACCACTAAGGTACACAAAGGATATCACTAAGGCACCCAAAGTTTTTTTATTGCTTAGGGTTTACAAAATTATGAAAATTAAGAATTACAAATCTGATATACATCTGTTTTTCTGAATGATATTAATCATACTTTTACGAGGGTATCAGGCAAAAAACTTTAACTCCAGATATCGGCTTTCCTGAGGTTTATATCACCTTCAAAAAACATTCTGGCAATCTTTTCGAAATAAGGTGTGTAATCAGAGATGAAAAACTGGTCGGTGATAACTCCGGAATCATTTAAAAGCTGATTCTTTTCGAGCAGATCCCTGAGTATATGGGATACAATCCTGGCCGAGTCGATTACTTCGACATTAAAATTAAAAAATTTGCTGATCTGGTTTTTTATGATCGGGTAGTGAGTGCAAGCAAGTATTAAAGCCTGGATCCCGGAAAATGATTCGTTTGAGAGATATGTTCGTATAATTGCATTACTTATATCATCAAAAATAAATCCCTCCTCGATCATTGGAACAAGCAACGGAGTAGCCAGTGAAACCACTGAAGTACCCGGAGATTTTTCCATGAGCTTATGATCATATGTCCCTGAACTTACTGTTCTTTTGGTTCCTATAACCCCTATCTTATTAAAACTTTTAGTGCTTAAATAATCTACGACAGGATCAATCACATCAATAAGGATAGTTCTGCCACGAAATTGCTCTTTTAAAAAATCGAAAGCAGAAGCTGAGGCTGAATTACAGGCTACAAGGATAACCTTTGCATTTTGTTCAAGCAGGAACTCCGTGATTTTCCGTGAATAGAACCTGATTGATTCCTCGGATTTATCCCCATAAGGCAAATGGGCTGTGTCGCCAAAATAGACAAGACTTTCGCCAGGCAGGATCTGTTTAATTGCATGTGCAACAGTTAGTCCTCCTACACCTGAATCAAATATTCCGATTGGTTGTTCTTTCACTTTGACAGTATATAAAAAAATGACCATCCCGACAAGGATGGTCATCGGTTTAAATTACGAAATTTATTTAAGTCCGAGCTTTGCCTTGGCAAGAGCCATGACATTAGTGCTTTTTGCCTCATCAAAATATATAACCTGCCCTCCCGGCGACGTATCAAAAATATAGATATAACCATTTTCTTTTCCGACATCTTTTATAGCCTTATCGGCTTTAGTGGTTATCGGAGTGAATAGTGCAACCTGTTTCTCCTGAAGCTGATTCTGTGCATTCACCTGAAAAGTCTGCATCCTGTTCTGGTAATCCTGCAGTTCCTGTTCTTTTGTCTGCCTGACAAGGTCAGTGAGAGTTTTACTTGCTTTCAGATAAGCATCAGCTTTGTTATTATATTCGACTTGTAACATCTCGAGAGCATTCGAAAGATCGGTACTCAGTTTCTCCAGCTGAACTCTTGCCGAATCAAATTCAGGCAGTCCCTGAATGAGTTCATTCCTGTTAATATGTCCAAACTTAAAGCTCTGTCCAATAGCATATTGCCCCAAAAATGTCATCACCAGAACAAGGGACACAACTCCTAAAAATCTTTTCATGTTTAATATTTTATTTTATGATTGCAAATGTAATTATTTAATTTTTATAACCTAATTTTTCCAGTATCTGATCGCTGATATCAAATTTCGGATTGGCGAAGAGTATATTGCCACCTGCAGCAGAATCAAAGATTACTGCATAACTTCCCTCTGCAGCAACCGTTTTTATCGCTTTTAGAATCTCGTCCTGGATTGGTTTCACCAGTTCTTCTCTTTTCTTAAAAAGTTCTCCCTCCATCCCAAAGTACTTGTTCTGGAGTTCTTTCATCTCTTTTTCTTTATTAATGATAGCTTCTTCCCTTTTGATTTTCATGTCCTGCGACAGAAGAACAGCCTCATTCTGATATGATTTGTACATCTGTTCAACAATAGCATAGCCGTCAGCTACCTCTTTTTCCCATGTTTGGGATAATTTATCGAGCTGTTCCTGTGCTGCATTGAAAGCAGGGATATTCTTTCTGATATACTCGGAATCTACAAAACCATATTTCTGAGCTGCAGCCATAGCCGAAGTCAGAATAAACACACCTATTATAAAACCTATTTTTTTCATGACTTTAATTTTAAAATTTACCTGATTAAAACTGTTGACCTATAACAAAATGAAATTGTGATTTATTTGCGCTTGGATAAGAAGAAGGATCGGGTACCTGATCGAAACCATAACCCCAATCAATCCCGAGGAGGCCGAACATTGGCAGGTTAGCCCTTAGTCCTATACCTGCTGACCGGTTCATCTTGAAGGGATTATACTCCCTGAGCTGATACCATGCCCTCCCTGCTTCAAGGAAAGTAAGTGCATAAATAGTTGCCTGCTGATTCAGCGAAATCGGATATCTGAGCTCAAAAGTAATTTTGGAATAAACATTACCTGCCGGGGCACCCCTAACAGGATCAGTCGGTGTCAGAGAGCCATTTGTATAACCTCTCAAAGCTATAACTTCACGGCCATAAAAGCTGTATCCCGTCATACCGTCGCCTCCGAGATAGAAGTTCTCAAAGGGTGACGGTCCTATATCTCTATTATAATGTCCAAGGTATCCGAATGCAAACCGAGCATTGAGGACCATTTTGTGATCTTTTGTAATCGGGTAATAATAGTCAGCTTTAAATAACCATTTATGGAATTCAATCCAGTTATATTTTACTTCATCGCTAACATTTGCCATATTTCTTCCGCTAATAAATGAATATGGCGGGGTTGCCTGGAGCGAAAATGTAAACGAGGATCCGCTCCTTGGATAAATAAGGTTCGGGCTGGTCGAGAACCTTGTAAGTTTTGTTGTCAGACTGATAAGATTGGATGCGCCGTTCTCAAAAAGGAAACGCATGACATTGTAATTAGTCAGGTTATATCTCTGATAACTTAATTCACCATACATTGAGAAGAAATCGTCAGGCCATTCAAGCCTTTTTCCAAAACCCATACTAGCCCCGTCTATGATCATTGACTGCCGGCCATCCTCATCTTTTCTCTTTCCATTGGTCATTAACGACCTGTAAAGCGAAACAGAGAATGTATTGGGTTTTTTACCTCCTAACCATGGTTCCACAAAAGAGATATTATAAGACTGGTAAATACGCCCGTTCGACTGAGCCCTGATGCTTAATGATTGTCCGTCGCCGGATGGATAAGGTCTCCATTCCTTCAGTTTGAAAAAATTACGCATGGCAAAGTTGTTGAACCTTACTCCAACCGTGCCCACCAGCATCCCTGCTCCCCAGCCTCCGGAGACCTCAAACTGATCGTTTGCTCTTTCCTCCAGTTTATATAGCAGATCAACCGTTCCGTTTGTGGGATCAGCGAGCGGTGTGGGATTGATCTTTTCAGGGTCAAAATGCCCGATAACACCCAGCTGGCGTATTGACCTGATAATCTTGTCTTTGCTGAACAGATCTCCCGGGAGAGTGTATAGTTCACGACGTGCTACATGTTCATTTGTTCTGGTGTTCCCGGAGATAATAATATTGTTAAGGTAAGCCTGATCACCTTCAAATATTCTGATTTCCAAATCGATGGAATCATTTTCAATCTTTGATTCAACAGGTATCAGCTTTGAAAACAGGTAACCAAAATCCTGATAAAGTGAGCTTACTGCATCCTGGGCCCCTGCTGTGCCATTTAACCTGTCGGATATAAGTGACTGGTTATATACTGAACCTTTCTTGATATTGAATATTATTTCAAGATCCTCTTTTTTATAAACACTGTTACCAACCCAATCGACATTTCTTAAGAAATACTGTTTGCCTTCATCAATTTTTAACACAAGACCTACCCTGTCTTCAGAAACCGGGTAAAGAGAATCGGAAATAATCGTAAAATCTTTATATCCGTTATCATTATAAAAAGTGAACAGGCTCTCTTTGTCCTCATCATATTTGTCTCCTATATATTTCGAAGCCTTGAAAAAGTTAAGATTCTTTTTCTTTGTGTTTTTCATCTTCCTGCGAAGCTGCTTTTCATCAAAGTCGTCATTCCCGATAAAAGTTATTTCAGAAATCTTCACTTTTTCTTTTTTATCGACCTCGATAGTGAGAATAATATTGTTGGGCTGATCAGGATCATCCTTCTGAATAAAATCTACTTCGGTATTCAGAAATCCTTTTTCAACAAAATGATCTTTGATGATCTTGCTGGCATTATTTATAATATATGTTGTAAGCTGAGAACCTATCGGCAAATTTACTTTTTTTACAAGATCCTGTGTCTCAGTATTTTTTAATCCGGTGAATCTGATTGATGAAATGCGGGGTCTCTCCTGAAGATAAATATCAAGAAAAACTGTATCAGATTTAATTTCCGCTATTGTGACCCTGACATCTGAAAAGAGGCCCTGCTGCCATAATTTTTGAACTGCCATAGTTATTGCGTCTCCAGGTATGGAGACTTCTCTGCCAATTCTGAGGCCTGAAATTCCGATAAGAGCATTCGGATCAAGAAATCTGACACCGGAAATAGTAATACCTCCGATTTTATAATCTTCAGAAACTGAATAATCAAGAATCTCCTGATTTTCCTGTGCACTCAGGATAAAGCCTGTCAGGATCAGGGCTATTGAGACGGCAATACTTTTAAATCTTTTAACTACCATTATTTGATCATTTATCCAGCAACTGTTCACTGCTCTTTCCAAACCTTCTTTCCCTTTTCTGGAAGTCAATTATTGCTTCATAGAAATCTTCTTTACCAAAATCAGGCCAAAGTATTTCAGTAAAATAAAATTCTGCATATGCCAGCTGCCATAAAAGGAAATTGCTCAGTCTTAATTCTCCACTCGTTCTGATCATTAACTCAGGATCAGGCATCCCGTAAGTAGTCAGATATTTTTCAAAATCTGATTCACTGACCGATTCAGGTTCAATTTTCCCACTGCATGCATCAGATGACAATTTCCGGGCAGCTTCCATTATTTCCCAGCGTGAACTATAGCTCATGGCAATAACCAGATTTAGTCCGGTAGCTCCGGAAGTAAGCCGGATTGTTTCAAACAGTCTGGCCTTTACATCCTTTGCAAGCCTGTCCACATCGCCTATAGCATTAAGCCTGATATTGTTTTTTATTAATGTATCTGTTTCATCATTAAGCGATTGCACCATAATGCTCATTAACGCAGTTACTTCATCATCCGGCCGGCCCCAGTTTTCAGTCGAAAACGCATAAAGTGTTAAATATTTTATCCCTAATCCGGCGGCGCTTTCAATAACTTCTCTGACTGCTTTTACCCCCTCATGATGGCCAAAGATTCTGTCCATACCTTTCTGCCTGGCCCATCTTCCGTTGCCATCCATAATAATTGCCACATGGGTTGGCAATCTGTCTGTTTTAATCTTATCTCTCAGCGACATACCTACTTGCGCTTTCTTTTGTTATCCACATCATTAAATGCCGGACAACCGGCCAGTCTGTTAAAGATTTTCCAGGTCAACGCTATACCAACAAATGAATACCAGTCATTATTATGGAGCCATGCATAGTCAGATGGATCAACCAAATCTTTTAAGCCGTCAAAGTTATCATAAAAAGTTTTACGAAAACCATATTCGGCTTCCAAACCAAGGTTTTTATGAATATTGACTTTAAAACCGACAGAAAAGGGGATTACAGGTAC
>DATKXL010000076.1:0-6356 GCA_035529055.1 Bacteroidales bacterium | reverse complement strand
TGTTGGGCCTACTGATTATGTATTATTTGTTGAAAGATTACCTGTTGGAATTATTGAGGCGAAAAAAGAAGGCGAGGGATGCAGACTTACATCTCATGAATCCCAGGCAGAATATTATGCAAAAAGTAAACTTAAATACCTTGACAATGACCCGCTTCCATTTGTTTATGAAAGTACAGGAACAATAACTCGATTTACTGATTGCAGAGATCCAAAACCACGTTCGAGATATGTTTTTACGTTTCACAGGCCTGAAACTTTCAAAGTGTGGCTGAAGGAAGGGAACTCATTAAGATCAAGACTGCTGGATATCCCCGAACTTCCAGAATACAGGTTAAGAGACTGCCAGATAAGGGCAATCAATAATCTTGAAAAATCCTTCAAGGATAACAAGCCACGATCTCTGGTTCAGATGGCTACTGGTTCAGGTAAAACCTATACAGCCATTACATCGATTTACCGATTACTAAAGTTTGCAAATGCAAAGCGGATCTTATTTTTGGTTGACACCATAAACCTGGGAGAACAGGCAGAACAGGAGTTTATGAAATATCAGCCATCTGACGACAACCGCAAATTTACTGAGTTATATAATGTTCAACGATTGAATTCAAGCTACATTTCGCCAGACAGCCAGGTTTGCATCAGTACTATCCAGAGGCTCTATTCCATTTTAAAAGATGAAAAACTGAATGAAGGGGTAGAGGAGACTGATCAGAATGATAAAGAATGGGAGAAAAAAAAACCGATTCCTGTCGTCTATGATGAAAAGATACCGGTAGAACAGTTTGATTTTATTGTCATAGACGAATGTCACCGTTCCATATACAACATATGGACACAGGTGCTTGATTATTTTGATGCCTTTCTTATCGGGTTAACCGCCACACCTGATAAAAGAACTTTCGCTTTTTTCAATGAAAATGTTGTAAGTGAATATTCCCATGAAGAAGCTATGGCAGACGGTGTAACAGTTGGATATGATGTTTTCATAATCGAGACCGAAATTTCACAAAATGGAGCAAGTATAAATGCTAAAGAGTATGTGGATAAACGCGAAAGGCTGAGTAAGAAGAAACGGTGGGGTCAATTAGATGAAGATCTATCGTATTCAAAGAAAGATCTGGATAGAGATGTGGTCAATCCCAGCCAGATAAGAAATATCATCCGTGCCTTTAAAAGTAAATTGCCTGAGATGTTCCCGGGTAGAACAGAAGTCCCCAAGACGTTAATTTTTGCCAAAACCGACAGCCATGCTGATGATATTATTCAGATAGTCAGAGAAGAATTCAATGAAGGCAATGAATTCTGCAAGAAAATAACCTATAAAACTGAAGATGAAGACCCGAAATCTGTACTCAACCAGTTCAGAACAGGATACAATCCGAGAATTGCCGTCACCGTAGCTATGATTTCTGTGGGCATTGATGTTAAACCACTGGAGTGTCTGCTCTTTATGCGTGATGTGAAAAGTAAAAACTACTTTGAGCAGATGAAAGGACGCGGTACACGCACATTCGGATATGATGACCTAAAAAAAGTCACTCCATCGGCGCTCTCAGCAAAAACTCATTTTGTTGTTGTGGATGCCATAGGAGTTACAAAATCACTTAAAACCGACAGCCGTCCTCTGGAGCGAAAACGTGCCACTCCGATGAAGGAACTGCTGGAGGCTGTAACTATGGGAGTAAGAGATGAAGATCTGTTCACTTCTCTTGCAAGCCGTCTTACCAGGCTGGAAAAACAACTAACTGACAAGGAAAAAGAAGCATTTGGAGAAATGGCGAATGGTAAGTCTATAAGCCAGACAGTAAAAGACCTGTTGAATGCTTATAATCCTGATAAGATTGAAGATGAAGCTGAGAAGCTGAAGAGGGCAAACCCTGAGATAACAACAACTCAGGCTCAGGAGATGGCAAAGGAAAGTTTAAGCAAAACAGCAAGTTCAACCTTTAGCGGGGAGCTTAACGAATATATCGATAATATCCGCAAGGTTCATGAACAGATTATTGATAGAGTGAATATTGACACGGTTATAAAAGCGCAGTGGGGGGAAGATGCTGAAGATAAAGCCATGGAAATTGTAAAAGATTTTTCTGAGTACATGGCGAAGCATAAGGATGAGATAATGGCGCTTAGCATTTTTTACAATCAACCATATAGGCTTCGGGAGTTGACTTTCGAGATGGTCAGTGATGTTTTTGAAAAATTGAAAATGGATAAACCATTGCTTGCACCTCTGTATGTATGGCAGGCATATGAGCAACTTGAAGAGGTGAACGGGAAAAGCCCGAAGAGTGAACTGGTGGCTCTTGTTTCCCTTATCCGCAGGGTAACGGGTCTGGATGATAAACTGACTGCCTACGATAAGACAGTGGACAGGAATTTCCAGAAATGGGTGTTTGAAAAACAGGCCGGAGTATTAAAGTTTAATGAAGAGCAGATGAACTGGCTGAGAATGATGAAAGAACATATTGCTACAAGTTTTCATATTGAAGTGGAAAATCTGGACTACACGCCATTTGATGCAATCGGAGGACGTGGTATGATGTTTCAGTTATTCGGAACTGAAATGAATTCGATAATTAGTGAAATGAATGGGGCGCTGGCGGCATGAAAAAAAAAATTGATCAGATCATCATGAAACTTCGAGAAAATAAGCCTGTGCTTGAAGAGAAATATAAAGTCAAAACGCTCGGAGTTTTTGGCTCATACGTCAGAGGAGAACAAAAAGAAGGCAGTGATCTGGATATTCTTGTGGAATTTCAGGAACCTGTGGGTCTTTTTGAATTTATGGAACTCGAGGAATTCCTGGGGAAAAATACTGGGATTAAAGTTGATCTTGTATCCAGGAAGGCTTTAAAACCAAGAATTGGCAAGCACATTCTTGAAGAGGTAATTAACGTATGAATACACGTGTTTATGGAGATTTTGTTCAAGACATCCTGGATTCAATAGACGATACTGGAAATTTCATCGAAGGAATGGATTTTGAGGATTTCATAAAAGATAAAAAGACCATATACAGTGTGGTTCACGCTATCGAAATAATCGGGGAAGCTACTAAGAATATCCCAGAACAAATAAAAAAGAAATATTCTGAAGTACCATGGAAAAAGATGGCAGGAATGAGAGACAGGCTTACTCATGGATATTTCGGGGTTGATTTAGAAATTTTATGGGGGACAGCAAAGAAAGATGTGCCTCTATGGACAAAGGTGAATAATCCCCCTGCTTAAGGAAATTATGGAATACTTCAAACAGCAAAATAGAACACGGATGACACGGATCTGACTGATTTTCACGGATCAGTGCGCATCCGCACAAACCGTATTCTATAGCAATCCATACGGCGGATCTGCGTTTATCCGTGGTTAATATTTGGTAGAAAGATGCAGGAGGCGCTGGCAAGATGAATGAGAGCGAAATGAACTACCGATAAAGTTAGGAATAGAAAGCTTATAAATTACAGAATCATATTATAAAATGGGTGAATGGATGAATGCAAATGTAAAGGAAATATTGAATGAAATCCTTCCATTGTCTTTAAAAGAAAAAACAGAAATCATTGGCTGGATAGCAAAATCCATAGAAGAGGATAGTCTGAAACTCCATAAAAAGGATATTCGTAGATACAGCGGTGTTTTAAAAAGTAAGAGGGATGCTCTTAAATTTGAAAAGGATATTAGAAATGAATGGGGCAGACAGATATCTTCTTGATACGAATATTTTGATATATTTCTTGCAGGGAGAGGAAGTAGCTATATCTTTTTTCAATAATATTATTGATAAAGATCTTTGCATTTCTTTGATTAATAAAATCGAAGTTTTATCTTTTCCAGATATTTCTGAGAATGAAGAAATGGAGATTAACCAGTTTTTATTGAATTTTGTTACTCTTAATGTTGATGATCCGGTGGCAGAAGAAACCATACGGATAAGGAAGAAGTATAATTTGAAATTGGGGAATGCCCTTATATCTGCAACATCTATTATGCATGATGCTGTTCTTGTCTCAAGAAATGAGACGGATTTTAGCAAAGTTGAAGGGCTGAAGTTCCTGAATCCTTATAGCACGGAAATGAAATGAAAAATGAGCTAATAAAACCGCAGATAAACGCAGATGAACGCAGATTGGTTGTTTTTGCTATCAAGTGCTTCTCCAATGTTTATTCAGTAGATAAATTAATCATATCACTGCAAAGGGCTGCAATTCCCACGACCACATATGAAATGGGGCTACCATCACGACAAGGAACACGGATGACACAGATCGGACGGATTTTCACGGATCCGTGCGCATCCGCGCAATCCGTGTTCCATCGTCATTCATCTGCGTTTATTTGCGTTCATCCGCGGTTAATATTTAATAAAGAGATGCGGGGAGTTAGTACCGCATGAACCGGAAAGAACTTGAATTAATTCTGCAACAGGGTGAAGGTTATAAAATTGAGTTCAAGGAATCTCCAAATAATATTGATAAAGAACTTGCAGCTTTTGCAAATTCATCTGGTGGTAAAATATTTCTCGGAATAACAGATGACGAAGAAATTAAGGGCGTGAATGTTAGCAACAAACTCAAATCACAAATTCAGGATATTGCCAATAATTGTGATCCTTCGGTAAAAGTGATAATTGAAGAGTTTGAAAACATCCTGATTATAAAGGTTAGGGAAGGCGATGATAAGCCTTATAAGTGCACTTCAGGATTTTATGCCAGAGTTGGACCGAACTCACAAAAACTCAGCAGGGATGAGATCATTGAATTTTTCAAGTCGGAAGGTAAGATTAGATTTGATGAGCTAACAGAACCTAAGTTTAACTATCCGAAAGATTTTGATAAAAGTAAACTTCTCAGATTTTTAGAACTCGCAGGACTTTCAAAGTCAATGAAACCTGAAAGTGTTTTAATAAACCTCAATGTGGCTGAAAAGCAGGAGGGAAAACTATATTTCAATAACTCAGGAGTTCTGTTTTTTGCTAAAGATCCGCAGAGATTCGTCCCGTGGTCTGTTTTTACAGTTGTTCTTTTTAAGGATAAAGCCGGTGTTGATGTAATCGACAGGAAAGAAATAACGGGAAGCTTATTTGAGATAGTGGATAAAGTGATGGATTTTATTAAGCTTTATGCAAAAGTAGCGTACAGGTTTACAGGAATGCCGCAGAGGGAAGAGATATATGAATATCCGTTTGAAGCGGTAAGGGAAGCTGTTATTAATTCTGTGATGCATAAGGATTATTTCGAACACGGGCATAATAATATTTTGAAGTTCTTTCCGGACAGGATACAGATCGAGAATATCTGGGTCAAACCCAGAAATTTCGTTCTTGGGAAAACAGTTTTCAGACGAAATCAATTGATCGCTGATTTGTTTTCAAGGATTCATTTTGGGGAAAAAATTGGTTCGGGTATGGAGAGAATGAGAATTGTTTGCGATGAGCAAAATTGTCCTTATCCTGAGGTTGATTATACTGATACGCATTTTTATCTTAGTTTCAATCCGAGCAGGGAATATTTGAAAATGTCGGAAGCGGAAAAGCCGGAAGTGGTGTTGGAAAACGAACTGAATGAAAGGCAGAAAAAGGCGATTGATTTTTTGAAGGAAAATGGTAAGATAACGAATAAAAACTATCAGGAATTAATCGGTGTTTCAAAAATTACAGCTTATAGAGAATTGGCTGAACTTGTAGAAAGGAATATTCTCATACGGGAAGGTTCTGGTAGATCAACATATTATCGGATGATTATCTGATGATTAAATGTGTGAAGGTCGCAATAAATTCAAATCCCAAATTAAGGATATTGCTAATAATCGCATCATAATCGCATCATAATCGCATCATAATAACATGCATCCACACAATCTATACGGCGCATCTGCGTTTATTTGCGTTCATCTGCGGTTAATATTTGATAAAGAGGTGCAGATCAACATATTGTCGGATGATTATCAGGTGATTATCGGATGATTAAAAAAAATCAAAGGTTTGAAGGTTAGCAATAAACTCAAATCTCAAATTTAGGATATTGCTAATAATTGCATCATAATCTGGTCAGGCATATACAATGTTTAGCGAATTAACAGAATATAGGGGCGCCGTGAATCATAGTGAGACTAAAAAAGCGCCGCCATCACGACGGGGAACACGGATGACACGGATCGGACGGATTTTCACGGATCCGTGCGCATGTCGAGTAGAGCCCATAGCGTACTTCTTTCTAGGGTAATAGCCCCACGGTTACTATGAGCCCCCTCACAGAACCGTGCATGAAGATTTCCCTCACACGGCTCTTCAGAAGCACATCCTCTAAGGTTTCAGGTTGTATAACGAATGATATATCTTCGGCTTCGGAA
>DATKXL010000075.1:0-3450 GCA_035529055.1 Bacteroidales bacterium | reverse complement strand
TAGCAGATGCTCAGGAGAATAACTTCTTTACCATGAAGAGCAGCAGCTTCTATGAGGTTCAGACCCATTTTATGAAGACCGATTATATTAGAGACGTGGGCGCAATTTTCATGAGCGATAAAATTTGGAACCAGATGTCCGATAACCAGAAGAAAATCATGAAAGATGCTGCAAAAGCAGCAACGGATTTTGAAGCTAAAATAATAGCAGAAACAGTTGGAGAAGTAATAGTTTTTCTATCCAGCAAGATGACAAAAGTTGACGTTGATATTGTTTCTATACAGGAAAAGCTCGGAAGCGATATTTATCAGGAATTCGATAAAGAAGGTAAAATCTGGCCCACAGGTACATTGGATCTTGTACTTAAATTTAAGGAAAACTACAAAGACTAATTATCTGCATTATTTAGCAGGTAGATATAGAGGTGAGGGGGGATCTCACCATGGATATATAGAGACAGCAATACATGCGAGATCCCCTCAAATCCCTGGAAGTGTGTTTATGGTCTGGTATTTTGACTGGTTCCCGCTGCCGTATTTTTTAATATGTGAGGCAATTATGAAAGTATTTATTAATGAAAAAGATGTAATTCCGGTTAGATACAAGGATTATTTTTTTAAGGAAATGCTTGGAGAGAAAAACGGTTGTCTTGCGGGATGCCGGACAGGGGTACTTATATATACACAGGAGGAATATAGGCAGAGTGGAGTTCACGATGACCAGGAAGGTTTTTTTGTGCTCTCCGGTAGCGGAAGTGCTATGGTTGGGGGCGAGGAGTTTTCTCTAGAACCGGGCGTTTGTTTTATTGTACCGCCAGGTACCTGCCACTCCATTAAAAAGGATACATCATGCAGCTGCATAAAGCTGTTCTTTTTCCATGCAGCTGCCTAATTTAATAAAAAGGAGTTTTGAATAATGAGTAAAGAAGCTACGCAATATGCCAATGTAATTAAATCTCTCCTCGATGAAATACTAAGTGAAGAGGAATCTGTTAAAAAAGCGGCGGCTTTGGTTGGCGATTCAATTATGAGGGATCAAGTCATCCACGTTATAGGCCCTGGTGGTCATTCAAATATGGGAGTTGAAGAGATGTTTTCAAGAGCGGGTGGCTTTGCCTGTATCAATGCAATCCTGGATCCCGGCACTAACTTGAGTCATGGTGGACCTCGGTCCATGGGCGTTGAAAGAGTTCCCGGTTATGCCATTCCGGTACTGAATGCCTACCGTGTAGGTAAAACTCCCGGCGAAGTTTTGATTATAATAAATGCATATGGTGTTAATTGTATGACCATAGACTGTGCCAATGAGGCGAGAAAACGCGGTGTAACATCAATCGCAATTACCTCCACCTCTTTTGCCGATAAACTGCCTAATGACCATCCTTCAAGGCATCCCAGCGGAGCTAATTTGTATCAGTCGGTGGATGTATTCATAAACAACCACCTTCCTTATGGAGACGCCATTCAATCAGTCGAAGGATGCGAACAGAACGTGGGGCCAACTTCTACCTTCTGCAACTGTTTTACTGCCAACTATTTAGTATTGGAGACTTGTAAGTATTTGGTTTCCAAGGGTTATACTCCTCCAGTGTTTAGAAGTGGTAATCTTCCCGGTGGCGATGAATATAACAAGGATATGATGGAAAAATATACAGGAAAAGCAATTTTACTGTTTTAATATCTAGTATATGTACTGCCCGGGTATGAGGCTGGCCTGTTCTTAAATAAGTAAATGGGATAAGTAATAAACATATATAACTGGATTGTGTTCAAAAAGGTGATTTATTTATATAGTGAAGATAACACAAGGAGTAAAATGGTGATGAAAGATAAGTTTAGGACAGACGCATTATCCGTGTATGTATGCGATAACAGAACCGAATTAGGGCGTCTGTCGGCTAAAGCAGTATACGATAAGATTAATGAACTTTTTAAAACAAAGGAAGAAATAAATTTGCTGTTTGCAGCCGCCCCATCTCAAAATGAGTTTTTAGAGGCTCTAACAGCCTACGAAGATATTCCATGGCAGCGCATAAATGCTTTTCACCTGGACGAATATATTGGCCTTGATTATAATGCACCTCAACGCTTTGGAAATTTTCTTAAAGAAAGGATTTTCGGCTCTGTGCCCTTTAAATCGGTGAATTATATCGAAGGGAACAGTAAAGAGCTGGAACAAGAGTGCAAAAGGTATAGTGAGCTGCTCAAAAAATATCCTCTGGATATAGCTTGTACCGGTATAGGAGAAAACGGGCATTTGGCCTTCAATGATCCCCACGTTGCCAATTTTCATGATAACCAGCTGGTTAAAATAGTTACCTTGGATGAAAGATCCCGTAGGCAGCAGGTAAATGACGGATGCTTTTCCCATATAACCCTGGTACCAAAAAATGCGTTGACTCTGACAGTTCCCGCTATTGCGGCCGCCAATTATATTGTCTGTATGGTACCTGGCCGGGTAAAGGCTGAAGCTGTCAGAAATACGCTGTATGGAGAAATCAGTGAAAGATGTCCCGCATCTGTTTTAAGGTTACACCGGGCTGCTAATTTATACCTAGACCAGGATTCTGCAAAATTGCTTTACAAGGGTGAAATACAATGAACAAAAAACTAATAACCAATGGAAAGATTATCGCACTTGAAAGGATTATCCCCGAAGGTAGTGTTTCTGTGTGTGACGGGGTAATCACCGGTGTGTATGAAGGAATAGGAAGGCTCCCAGAGCCGGATGAGACTGTTATTGATGCAGGAGGAAAATATATTTCTCCGGGCTTTTTGGATATTCATGTTCACGGTGGAGGTGGATATGCCTTTCTACGCAGCAGCGTCGATGATGTGATTTCATGTAGCAAAGTGCATATGTGCCATGGTACAACCTCTATGGTGCCTACCGTATCGTCTGCGAGTAACGAACTTACCAGGGAGAGCATAGAGAACATAAGGGAAGCCACCTCAAAGATGACTAAGGGCCCTGAAATTTTGGGAGTACATCTTGAGGGACCATACTTTGCCATGAGCCAAAGGGGAGCTCAAGCGGCAGAACAGGTGAGAAATCCTATTAAAGAGGAATACATGAATATTATTGAGAGCTTTGACAATATTTTGCGATGGTCATTGGCGCCGGAGCTTCCCGGTGCACTTGAAATGGCAAAGGAACTTACAAAGCGTGGAATTCGCCTGTCCATAGGTCATTCGGACGCCCTCTTTGATGAAACGATAAAGGCATATGAGTGTGGCTTTACAACTGTTACACACCTCTATTCCTGCACTTCGACAGTACGGCGAATAAATGCTTATAGATTTGCTGGAATAGTAGAAGCGGCATTTTTGATTGACGATATGATGGTAGAGATAATTGCCGACGGTAAACATTTGCCGGCAAGTCTTTTAAAATTGATATATAAGATCAAGGGACCCGACAGGATATGCCTTGTGACCGACGCTATAGACC
>DATKXL010000074.1:0-12882 GCA_035529055.1 Bacteroidales bacterium | reverse complement strand
ATTCCCGACTCTTGGTACCAGATCTATTTCATCATTGCTGTCAACATAGATCTGATCGATCTGTGCTGACCAGAAATTGTCGTTTCTTATATATTTAACCAGGTGATAAATATCTTTCAGGATTGAATTTTTGATTGCCGTATCCAGAACACTTACCCCACTGAGCATTGCGGAACTGATATTTATATTACCGCCGACAATATGCAGTCTGGGTGTATAAAGGTTCCGTCGCCTCATAACGATGCCTTCTTCATCAATATAAAAATCCCCGCCATTATTTGGAATGACTCTCATTATAGGATCACGCTGATCAGTATAGACACGAAGAGTCCCATCAAGGGTAAGATAAACCTCGGCGACTTTTAATTCTCTGAGGTTTTTTAACCTGTTTTCAATATCAGCTGCTGAAACCTCCTTTACAGATCTTCCATATACCCTGCCACCTGTCCCGTTGATAAGGTTTAAGATTTCCCTTTTTGTAATAAAATTGTAGTCAGATGAATCTCTGACAGTAATTTCAACATCACTGCATATCCTTGAAGAGGTTGTCGTAGCAAAGTATGCGGGCATTATAATAAGATATGATGCCGGCAACAGAAGTAATATGCGGACAAGCTTCTTCATCTGCCTTTTCTCCTTTTCAGCATTTCCTCTATAGGCTCCACAAGTCTGTCGATATCGCCCGCTCCGATAGTAAGCAACACATCCAGGCTAATTGTATCAAGCCTGGCAGGGAGATCTTCCATCTTTAACATTCTCTTTTTATCCAGCTTCATCTTTTCATAAATCATCCCGGATGATACGCCCGGAATGGCTTTTTCGCGAGCCGGATAAACAGGAAGAAGGATTACTTCATCCAGTTCGTCAAGAGAAGCAGCAAATCCTGCTGCATGATCACGGGTACGGGAATAAAGATGAGGTTGAAATATCCCTGTTATTTTCCTGCCCTTAAAGTATTCTTTTACTGATGTAATAAATGCTTTTATCTCTTCAGGATGATGAGCATAATCATCGACATAGGTGAGATTTGGAAGGTTAACTCTGATATCAAATCTTCTTTTCACCCCCAGAAACAGTAAAACAGCTTTCCTTATTTCATCCTCTGTAACACCACACATAAGTGCAATGGCAATTGCTGCTGTCAGATTCTCGATATTTATGATCCCCGGGAAAGGAAAATGCAGATCCTTAATAATTCCATCCGGGGTCTGAAGGTTAAACCTGTAGTAATCGCTAAGCTTCTCTATATCAACTGCTCTGTAATCAGAACCGGCATCTGAGCCATATGTGCAGCAGTTAACACCTTCCGGCTTATCGATAAATGCAGATATTTTGCTGTTTATCAATAGCGTGCCTCCCTTGCTGATTTTCGAGCAAAACTCATTGTAAGCTTTGATCATGGAAAGGTGATCGCCATAGACATCAAGGTGGTCAGCATCAATGGATGTTATAACTGCCATCATCGGAGTCAGGCGATGAAAGGAACGATCAAATTCATCAGCTTCAATTACTGTTAACTTCCCTTCTCCGACCAACAGATTTGTGCCATAGTTTTTTGAAATACCGCCCAGGAACGCTGAGCAGTCTAAATGCGATTGTTTAAGAATATGGGCAATCATAGCCGAGACTGTAGTCTTACCATGCGTGCCTGCAACGGCCAGAACATCAGTTCGTGAAGAGATCTCCCCTAGTATTTCTGATCTCTTGAATATGCTGTACCCGTTATTTCTGAACCAGGTAAGAATATTGTTTTCAGCAGATATGGCTGGTGTATATATTACAATTACCCTGTTTTTGTTTGAGAGGTCACTGAAGAGAGCCGGCAGAGTTTCAATTCTATCTTCAAAGGAAATATCACAGCCGTTTTGAATCAAAGATTCCGTTAAGGAAGATTCTGACCTGTCATAACCGGCAATAGCAAATCCGCCCTTTGCAAAATAGAGCGCAAGAGCGCTCATGCCGATCCCCCCGATACCGACGAAATAAATCCCTTCCGTATTTCTGGTATCAATCATTCTACCGTTAGTTTTAATACCTCTTTTGCAACTCTTATATCTGCATCACTATCTGCCAGCTTTGTTATATTCAACGAAAGCTCCTCTCGCCTTGCCTTATCCGAAACTAGTCTGACGGCTTCAGTCAGTAGCATTTTTTCGACCTTGTTATCAGGAATGATCAAAGCAGCATTTTTTTCAACAAGTGCCTTTGCATTTCTTGTCTGGTGATCTTCAGCCACATTTGGTGAAGGGATCAGTATAACCGGTTTTCCTGCCAGACATAACTCCGAAATTGTACAGGCTCCCGCCCTCGATACAATGATATCTGCTGCTGCAAAAGCATAATCAATCCTGTTGATGAATCCATGGACGGAGATAGTCTGGCCTGAAAATTCAGATACTGCTTTTAAGATATTTTCGTAATAATATTTTCCTGTTTGCCATAGCCACTGGCAATCACAATCAACAAGTGTTCTTAAGTTATCAGAAAGGCATTTGTTAATTGTTCCAGCACCAAGAGATCCACCCAGGATAAGAATAACAGGAGAGTCATTTTTAAGATTGAAGAATGATAATGCCTGATCACGGATTTTGTCAAGGTTATCAAAATTCTGACGCACCGGATTTCCTGTTTTTTTTATTTTCTCAGCCGGGAAATATTTCTCCATTCCTTCATAGGCAACGCAGATCACAGCGGCTCTTTTTGCAAGCAGTTTATTTGTGATGCCTGCGTAGCTGTTTTGCTCCTGGATAAGGGTAGGAATACCCATCCTGCCTGCCTGTCTCAGGACCGGTCCGCTGGCATAGCCACCAACACCCACAACCACATCAGGATTGAAATCTCTGATAACCTGCCTGGCCAGTCGCAGACTCTTCAAAAGCTTAAGGAATACGGTAAAGTTCTTAAGTGCATGGCTCCGGCTTATTCCGGCCACAGGCAATCCTATTATCCTGTAACCTGCATCCGGTACCTTTTCCATCTCCATCCTTCCTTCAGCACCTACAAAAAGGATATCAATCGCAGGATCGATTCTCCTTAAGGCATTTGCAATGGATATTGCAGGGAAGACATGTCCTCCCGTGCCTCCACCGCTGATTATCACTCTTTTATGCCTTTGCAGGTTCATATATTTTCTCTCCTTCATCCGTGATTTCGTCTGCAGGCAGCTCTTCCTTCTTAATCCTTGCATTAACCACCCTGCTGACACTAAGTATTGCTCCTACAGAAAAACTCATCATTAAAACAGAAGTCCTGCCCCAGCTGACCATCGGCAATGTTTGTCCCGTAACAGGGAAAAGACCAACAGCAACAAGCATATTAAGCATTGCCTGGACGGTGATCATTATTATAAGTCCCATAACCAGAAAAGCAGGGAAAGCTGTTTCGCATTTCTTAACTATCGTGATGCCCCTGAACAGCAAAATCATATATGCCAGTATCAGGGGAATGGCTCCAAATAATAGTCCGTATTCCTCGATTATTATAGCAAATATGAAATCGGAGTTTGACTGAGGCAGCATGTTGCGCTGGGTGCTCTTCCCGGGTGCTTTTCCGAATAATCCGCCTGTTGAAATGGCAATCTTGGCCTGGTTGGTCTGATAATCTCCAGCTTCATCAGTATTACCTGAGAAAAAATTCTCAATACGGTTTTTCCATACTTCAACTCTGTTATCCTTTGAGACCATTGTAAGCACCAGCGCGAAAAGAACAACCCCTACTGCCGCAATTCCGACGTAAGCCAGCAGAAACTTAAAGGGGACTCTTCCTATAAACATTATTATCATGCTGATGCCAAAAACCATCAGTGCTGTAGAGAGGTTTTCAGGCATGATGAGACCGCATATTACTGCTACCGGAATCATAAAATACTTTGTTACCAGCATAAAATTCTTCAATTCATTCTGGTACCTGGCAAGCGACCGTGCCAGGTATAACACAAGCGCCACCTTGGCCACATCTGATGTCTGAAGCCTGAATCCGGTTCCCGGTATTTCGATCCAACGTGTTGCTTCGTTTACCCTTGAACCTATGGCAAATGTGAGAATTAACAATCCGACAGCACATATGAGTATCAAACCTGCCAGCGAAGAATAGATCCTGTAGGGCAGGTAATGAACAACAATAATTATTATCAGGCTCAGAAGAAGCATGAAAAACTGGCTTCTGAGGAAATATGTTGTGTTTCCTCCGTATTTCATAAATGCGACGCTGGCCGATGAACTGTAAACAGCCAGTAATGAATATATCATGAATACTGCCACCAGTGCCCATATCACCCTGTCGCCCTTAAAAGTCCGTGTCAGCCAGCCTTTTTGCATTTTCTCTTTTTAAAGATTTCTTACTGCCTGTTTAAACTGCCTTCCCCTGTCTTCGTAATTGCTGAAAAGGTCAAAGCTTGAACAGGCAGGTGAAAGCAGTACTGTTTGTCCCTTCTTTGCAAGGTAGTATGATGACCTTACAGCCTCTTCCATAGAGGTAGTTTCAACAATGGTAGGAACCTTGTCTTTAAATGCCTCTATGATCTTCCTGTTATCCTTTCCCAGACAGATTATCGCTTTAACCTTTTGTTTTACAACCGTATAAAGCTCGGAATAGTCATTTCCCTTATCGATGCCCCCTGCAATCCAGACTATATCTGTCTCCATACACTCAAGAGCGTACCATGTCGAATTGACGTTGGTGCCTTTTGAATCGTTGATGAAGTTGATCCCGCAAACCGTTATCACAGGTTCCAGCCGGTGTTCAACTCCCTGAAAATCAGCAAGACTTTCCCTGATTACATCCTTACGGATATTCAGAACTTTGCCTGCAATAGCTGCCGCCATCGAGTTGAAGATGTTGTGACGGCCTTTTAACGCCAGATCGTGAATGGTCATAAGGTTGGTTTTATGTTGGATATCAATAATTAATTCGTCATGTTCGATATAAGCGGCCATAGCCTCTGCAGATTCGGCAGAAAATGGAAGAGCAGTCATTGAGAGAACCCTCTTTGACAATTCGTTTTCAATAATGGGATCATCAGCCCAGTAAATGAAGAAATCGGATTTTGTCTGGTTCTGAATTACCCTGAATTTTGAATCAATATAATTCTGAAGTTTATATTCGTACCTGTCCAGGTGATCCGGTGTAATATTCATAAGTACAGCAATATCAGCCTTAAAGGAGTACATGCCATCAAGCTGGAAACTACTCAGCTCAATAACATAATAATCATACCCGCCCTCAGCAACAGCCATGGCAAAGCTGTTTCCGATATTACCGGTCATTGCTGCATTTTTGCCTGCTTTTTTCAGGATGTGGTAAATAAGGTTAGTAACTGTTGTTTTGCCATTGCTTCCCGTAACACATATTTTGACGCCATCAGCGAACCTGCCTGCAAATTCTATCTCAGAGATTACAGAGATGCCTTTTTTGTGGATCACATCCAGTAACGGTGCATTCTCAGGAATACCCGGACTTTTTATGACCTCATAAGCCGATAATATCATTTTTTCAGTATGCATCCCCTCTTCCCATCTTATTCTATTGTTATCAAGTATCTCCTTATATTTTTCTTTTATCTGTCCTTTATCCGACACAAATACATCAAAGCCCTTCTTCTTCGCAAGCAGTGCCGATCCTGCTCCGCTTTCTCCCGCTCCCAGTATGACAATCTTCTTCATATAACTATCTGATCTTGAGCGTCACAATGCTTATAACTGCCAGTATTATGGCAACTATCCAGAACCTTGTGACTATTTTCGGTTCAGTGTATCCTTTCTTCTGATAATGATGGTGAATAGGAGCCATCAGGAATATCCTGCGCCCCTCCCCGTATTTTCTTTTTGTTCTTTTAAACCATGAAACCTGCAGAACAACTGACAGACTTTCAACCAGGAATATCCCGCACAGGACAGGTATCAGTAGTTCTTTCCGGATTATGATGGCAAACACGGCAATTATTCCCCCCAGGGCCAGACTGCCGGTATCGCCCATAAAAACCTGGGCGGGATATGAATTATACCAGAGGAATCCAATTGTTGCTCCCATGAAAGCGCTTGCAAAAATTACCAGCTCTTCAGACTTTGGGATAAACATAATATTGAGATAATCAGCATAAATGATATTACTCGACACATATGCGAGTATTCCCAGAGCGGCTCCTATTATGGCTGAAGTGCCTGTCGTCAATCCGTCAAGACCATCAGCAAGATTGGCTCCGTTCGAGACGGATGTGACTATGAAAATCACAATAAGAACAAAAACGAGCCAGGTAGCCACCGTCCTGTAATTTTCAGGAATGAATGAGACCAGCCATGCGTAATTAAATTCATTGTTCTTAACGAATGGAATGGTGGTTTTTGTTGACTTCCTTTCCATTGAGATCTCCCCCTGAGGGAAAAATGGGGTAGTCGGATCAAGAAGTTCTATTCTCTCACGGGATGAAAGATCGCTGACCCTGACTTTTTCAATAATTATTACATCATCGCTTAAGTAGAGTGTTAAACCTACAATAAGTCCAAGAATTATCTGGCCGGCAATTTTGAACCTGGCAGCAAGCCCCTCTTTGTTCTTCTTAAATACCTTGATATAATCGTCTAAGAAACCGATAAACCCCAACCAGATGGTTGTCAGAAGCATTAGTATGACATATATATTATCGAGCCTTGCAAACAAGAGAGTGGGGATGATTATTGAAGCAAGTATTATCACTCCACCCATCGATGGTGTTCCCTTTTTCTGATATTGTCCTTCCAGTCCCAGGTTCCTTACAACTTCACCAAGTTGTTTATATTGAAGGTATTCTATAATCCGCCTCCCTATCAGAAGTGAGATGATAAGCGAAGTGATGACTGCCATTGCCGATCTGAAAGAGATGTAACTGAACATACCTGCACCCGGGATATTCAGCTCATTCAGATATTTAAACAAATAGTAAAGCATCGGACCGTATGTTATTTCATTTGTAATGCTGCTTTCAGCTCTTCCCTGTCGTCGAAGTGATGTTTTACCCCGTTGATCTCCTGGTATGTCTCATGACCCTTCCCGGCCACTAGTATTATATCGCCGGGGCAGGCAAGCATCACTGCGCTTTTTATTGCTTCCCGTCTGTTGCTTATTCTCAATGTCTTTCTTTTCATATCCGGAGATATTCCTTCTTCCATATCATCGATTATCTTTTCCGGATCTTCAGTTCTGGGATTATCTGAGGTGAGAATAACTTTATTGCTCCCTTCGGCGCAAATAGCGGCCATTTTGGGGCGTTTCGCCCTGTCTCTGTCGCCACCGGCGCCAACAACTGTAATAAGCTGCCTGCCGCCTTCCCTGATCTTATTTATTGTTTCAATTACGTTCAGAAGAGCATCCGGTGTATGGGCATAGTCCACAATCCCTGTAACAGTACCGGGAGCTTTAACAACCTCAAGTCTTCCCGGCACCGGATGCAGATCGCTCAGGATTGTAAGAATCTCCTTTTTATCTGCTCCCATAAGCTCTGAGGCTGCATAGACAGCCAGGAGGTTGGAGGCATTAAAGTCGCCAATGAACCTTGTCCACAGCTCTTCCCCCTGTATGCGTAATCCCATTCCTTCAAAACTCTGCTCGATGATGCCGCATCGAAAGTCAGCCATTCCCCTTAATGAAAAAGTGAAATGACGGGAGCCGGAATTCTGAAGCATGACCTTACTGTTTCTGTCATCAGCATTAACAAGGGCAAATGAACCGGCCGGCAGCGAATCGAAGAATTTCTTCTTTGCCGCCAGGTACCTGTCGAACGTCTTATGATAATCGAGGTGGTCGTGAGTAAGATTTGTGAAAATAGCCCCGGCGAAATGCAGACCGGCTATCCTCTGCTGATCAGATGCGTGTGAGCTTACCTCCATGAAGGCAAAGTCACACCCTTCCGCAACCATTTCTGCCAGGAGCCTGTTAAGCTGAACAGGATCGGGTGTTGTATGAGTTGCAGGTAATTCCTTATCGCTTATATAATTGCAAACTGTCGAGAAGAGACCGCACTTATACCCAAGCTTTGTGAACATTCTGTAAAGCAGGGTGGCTATGGTGGTTTTACCGTTTGTTCCTGTAACACCTACAAGCTTCAGTGATGAAGAAGGATTGCCATAAAAGCCGGAAGAGACTATTCCCAGCGCTTTTGCCGAGTCGGTGGTTTTTATCCAGCATATACTTTTATCTCTTTTGTCAGGGAGTTTTTCGCAAATTACTGCCACCGAACCGGATAAGACTGCTTTATCTATATAATCATGCCCATCGGAACGTGTTCCGCTGACCGCAACAAAAATAGAACCGGGAGCAACATTGCGTGAATCAAATTCGATACCTGAAACCGTCAGATTAATATCTCCTTCAAGGGAAACAACATCAATGTTCTTTAGTATATCTTTAATTATCATCATATTACATATTCAGATCGAGGGATACGACACTTCCTTCATACACCCTGGCTCCATGTTCGGGTGATTGGCGCAGTACTTTGCCCTTGCCACTATATTTTACTCTCAGACCGGAATTCTCGAGAAGGAAAATTGCATCTCTTAAGCTCATCCCCCTTACATCAGGGACCAGACCCTCTTTCACGCTAACCCCTACCAGTCTGATCGTATCGCCGCTTTCCCTGGTAGTAACCCAATCTTCTCTGGCTGTCCTTTTGTATCTGACCTTCAGGTCACCAAGCACCTTATCTATATCTTCCCTGTAACCGTTTCCTGCTTCAGGAGCTGATGCTCTTTTTTCTTCCTTGTTTTCCGGACGATAATCCCTGAAGAAGTTTGTTGCATACACTTTATCTGAAATCTCCTTGAATACTGATCCGGCAACCAGATTTCCGTAATAGACACCATTTGAAGGTGCATTGACAACTACAATGCATGAATAGAGAGGATTTTCGGCCGGGAAATATCCGACAAATGAAGCCTGGTAAGATATTCGTGCTCCTTGCCTGTACCCGAATTTATCCTTGGCTATCTGTGCCGTACCTGTTTTTCCTGCTATTTTGTAATTGGCATTTTTAAGATTTACTGCCGTTCCGTGCTCAACCACTCCTTCCATCATTTTCCTGACTTTCCTGATCGTTGATCTTGATGCAATGGAGTTTACTATAACCCCGGTCCCGAAGCTCTTTACGACATTCCCGTTGCGAAGGATCGCTGTCACGAAACGGGGTCGCATCATCCTCCCGTCGTTTGCGACAGCGTTATAGAAAGTAAGGATCTGCAAAGGTGTCATTTGAACCTCGTAGCCAAGCGACATCATCGGCAGCGACAGACCCGACCAGAATTTGTCGCCGGGATAGCGGATCAGTGGCTCTCCTTCTCCCCTGATCTGTATATCATGCTTCTGGTTAAGCTTCATGGCGTAGAGCCGGTTCACGAAGTCTTTTGGTCTGTCCTTGTAATGCTCATAAATGATTTTTGAGGTTCCCACATTGGAGGATTTTTCGAAGATCTCCCTGACTGTCAGCTTACCATACCCCTCATCCCGTGTATCCCTGATGATCTTGTTATAGAATCTTACCGTTCCGTTCCCTGTATCAACTATATCGCCGGTGTCAATCACTCCATCTTCAAGGGCAGCCATGAGCGCCGGGAGCTTAAAGGTTGATCCGGGTTCGGTACTTTCGCCGATGGCATAATTATATGTTTCATGATAACCACCATCGCTGCCAAGCTCCAGGTTGGCAATTGCTCTGATATCACCGGTTGCGACCTCCATGAGGACCGCACATCCATGATGAGCGTTGTACTTTCTGAGCTGGTTCTCCAGGGCACTTGAAGCAACATCCTGCAGGTCGATATCTATTGTTGTCACAACATCATTACCGTCTTTTGATGCACCCCTGCTTGTGTTGTAGACAGGTATCCAGTCACCACCCGTCAGACGCTGCTTGACTACAATCCCGTTCTTGCCGGCCAGTTCCTTGTCGTATGATCCTTCAATGCCGACTACAGTTCCTTCGTTGCCCAGATTCAGATAGCCTATTGTACGGGCTGCCAGCTCACTATGGGGCAAAATCCTCCTGTTTTCCGGCTGAGCTACAAGCCCCCCCTTATACTGTCCTTCACGGAAAATCGGAAGCTCTTTCAGTCTCTTAAGTGTCTCAAAGTCCACTTTGCGTTTGATCAGGAAATAACGGTCGCCTCTCTTCCTTGCCTCAGTAATAACTGATTTCCAGCCTGCTGCCGATCGTTCTCCAAGCAACCTTGACAGACCTTCGGATAATCCGTTTATCCCATCCAACCATGTCTGGCCTGTCATTCCGGTGCTACGTGTATCCATATATATGCTGTAGTATGGTACCGAGCTGGCAAGCAGACGACCATCGTATGCAAGGATGTCGCCCCTGTTGGCAGGCATCTCGGCAGTTTTATAGACATATTTTTCACTCATTGCCGACCACTTGCCTCTCTGAACATACTGAAGTATCAGTACACGGACAAGCAGGACGACAGCAACAACAATCATTACCAGATAAATCACGCCACTCCGCCAAACTATTTCTTCCCTGACCGCCATTGCATTTACTTTTTATCTACAACAAGCTTATATGGGGGTGTTTTAAGTTCCTCAAGACCAAGCCCTTTCTCTCCTACCAGCCTGAAAACTTCCGACTGCTTGCTCACATACATAAGATCGGTTGAGGTGGAAAGCGACTCAGCCCTCAGGTCTTTTACCTCCCGGGCAAGCCTGGCCGTTTCTCTTGTGATTCTTTCAGCATGAAACCGGTTTCCTATATAAATGGCTCCCAGCAGTGTCAAAAGCAAAAAATACCAGAGGTTCTTCAGAACAATCTTGTCGGTGATAATGATACCGCTTAGAAGTTCCTTCAGGAAACTGCCGCCTCTTGCCTTACTGCTGTTTTTTTCTTTACTTTCAGCCATCTTTCAAATTTTTTCTGCAATCCGGAGTCGGGCACTTCGCGCCCTCTTGTTATTAGCAACCTCGTCTTCATCAGGGATTGTTCCCTTTTTATTGATCAATCGGAAAGGCGTAATGAGATTACCATAGAAGTCTTTCTTCTCCTCACCCTCAAAATTGCCTGTCTTCATGAAGTTTTTTACCACCCTGTCTTCAAGAGAATGATAGGTAATAACAACCAGTCTGCCTCCCTTATTCAGCACAATAAGCGTCTGTTCAAGCATCTCTTTCAGATAGTCAATTTCATGATTGACAGATATTCGTAATGCCTGAAAAATCTTTGCATAAAACTTATGCTCCTGACGGGGAGGAGCAAGTTTTCCGATTGCATCGATCATGTCCTGCACAGTAGTCAGAGGCTTCTGATTCCTTGCCGCGACGATCTCTTTGGCAATCTTTCTCGAGTTTATCAGTTCACCGTAATTGTAAAAGAGGTTTGCCAGGTCCTGTTCGCTAAGGGTCTTCAGGAGGTCGGCGGCTCTGACAGGATTCTTTTTGTTCATCCTCATGTCGAGTGGAGCATTCTGCCGGAAAGTAAACCCCCTTTCAGGTTCATCAAACTGATGAAAAGAGACTCCAAGGTCAGCAATAAGGCCGTCGATAGATCCGATCCCGTTAAACCTCAGGTTGTTTTTCAGAAACCGGAAATTCTGATTAAGGAAAAGAAGCTTTTTATCATCCGGTACATTAAGCCTGGCATCCTCATCCTGATCGAAAGCTATAAGCCTGCCTGTTTTCAGCCTTTTAAGTATTTCCATTGAGTGTCCTCCCCCGCCGAACGTTGCATCAACATAGATCCCGCCGGGCCGGATATTCAGCCCTCTGATACTTTCATCAAGTAATGCGGGTATGTGATAAAACATCATTCGAGAGGTTCGTTAGTGCTTCCACCCATCAGTTTTTCAGCCAGGTTGGCAAAATCATCAGCAGGCATGTCGATCTGATTGTAAACCGGCAATGCCCATATCTCTATTCTTCCGTCCTGGCCTGCAAGCACGACGTCCCTTTCAGCGCTTATCAGGTCAAGTAGTCTTTTCGGGACAAGCATCCTGTTGTTGTTGTCGAGAGTAAGTTCTGCTGTTCCCTTAAAAAAGTTCCTCAGGAACATGTTATGCTCACGGTTATAGGGATTGATCCTTTTTCTGATCTTTTCCAGCTGACGGTTCCAGTCTTCAATAGAATAGAGGACGAGACAGTTTTCGAATATATCTTTCCGCACTACAAAATGATCCTGTGCAGCAGGAGGCATCTGTTTCTTGAATGCCATCGGGAGGATAATCCTGCCTTTGGCATCCACCTTGCACTCGTAATCACCTATAAATGTGGCCATACCGTCGTTTTTCAATATAAAGTGCTAAATTAAAGAAAAAATATCCACTTTACTCCACTTTGCTCCACTTTTTTTATTTTATTGTTGATAACTTTTTGGCAGATAAAGAATCGTCTCATCCCATCGGTTTCCGTTTTGTCAATTTACATCACCCTGGATCCCTCTCCTTTTTTTATCTCACACTAACCCCTCTTCCATTTTTACCTCACCCTAAATCTCTCTCCCGGAAATTCACCTCTCCCCATACCCCTCTCCCAAGGGAGAGGAGTTAACGCATTATATATTATTGAGTTACCCCCTTCTCTCCTGGGAGAAGGGGGACAGGGGGATGAGGTAAATCGACGGGAGAAGGGGCTTAGGGGTTGAGGTTGCTCCGATTCTCTCACAGTAGATTAACTCAGGAAATAATTTTTGGTAAATTTGTCCTCTGAAACAGATTTAGAAACCTGTACAAATGAACCAAACCAGGAATAGAAGTGATGTTTTTAAAATCGATGTGGAGCAGGTATTAAACTCCAAGAATCCGTCATTAAAAAAGGCTGTTCCGCGATTTATTATCAGGTATCTTAAAAGGATTGTCCATCAGGATGATATAAATGAACTGATAAGAAATTACGGACACCTTAAAGATGCTGAATTCGCCG
>DATKXL010000073.1:0-4930 GCA_035529055.1 Bacteroidales bacterium | reverse complement strand
CTGTACGAATTAAAATAGTGTTTTGATCAGGTATTATAAACCGGCCGGCTGTCCTCCCTGGCCGGTCTGTACCAATACGGAGGGTAATGCTTCCGATTCAGATAATTTATCTGCAACCATTGTCCTTTCAATATTCATTCTTTCAATTTCAGTTTTCCGGGTACGTTCCTTCTCTCTTATTACTGAAATAAGTTCATTCCCTGCCACTGTGAATTTCTTTATATTTTCAGGTGGATTGAGATATATGGGAGTACCTTCTGCAAGACCATGTTCTATTATTATAATTATATTCTTATGATTTCTGTTATGGTTTAGTGAATGCAATAACATAACCATAGCCTCGCCATATCGTCTCCATGGTTATATTAAGCATTTTATCCGGAATAAGATCTATAGGCGGAATAACATCTCCCTTTGTTCCCGTGAGCAGGTTAAAAATCTTACTCCCTTTTTCAGATTCATCAGCGATAACTATCCTTGTCCCGGTTTTTGCTACCCTTATCATCTCATCAAGAGCTTTCTTCTTATCATTAAAAAGATTGAAAGCTCCAAGGTGAAACACGACATCAAACCTCTCATCCCTGAAGGGAAGCTCTTCAGCATCCGACCTGAAAAGTTCAGCATCGATATTCCACTTTCTGATGTTTTTTAAGCTGTGAATCAACATCTGTTTCTGTATGTCAATTCCAAAGATTTTAAGGTTTTCTGTTCTTGCCACTAGCAAGGGAAAGTTGTCGCCGGGGCCCATTCCTGTTTCAAGGACAATATCGTTATCGCTTATTTCCAGATGATTAATGACCTCTAATCTTGCATTTTTTACCCCTCCGCACAGAAGGAACATAAAATTGGTAAGGGGAGTGTAGAATTTCGCATAGATTGATCTTACAAATTTCTCCTGTTTGCTGCTGTGAATAAGGCCTTTATTGCCGAGGAAATCGAGATAGCCATCGTTCCATTCATATGCTTTATTACAGTTCTCACAAAAAGCTTCAGAAAGAACCTCGGAGCGAGGATCCGTACCGGTAAATATCAGATCTCCCTTACAAACCGGGCAGCAGAGGAATTCTTTCCTATTTGTTTCCATGATATGATGATCTCCTCCTCATGATTGATTCAGTTTAAACAAGGTATGAAACGTTTTTCAATAGACAATATTTAAATAAAATATTTCTAATGAGTTTAGAAAAATTTAGTTTAATTAGTAGACTTTGTAATTATCATACTTTAACTTTACTGGTAGCTTTGTTTTAAAACCTGAGGCGGGAACCAACTCTTTCAAAATGAAAGTTCTTATAACCGGATCATCCGGAGCTCTTGGCAGGATATTAACCAACTATCTTATCTCTAACAGTATAGCTGTTGCAGGTATTGATATACAGGAAAGCACTGAACATTATCCTGATGAATATTTCAGGTTTCACTACTGTTCCGTTACCGATAAAGAAAGACTCAAATCAATATTTAATGAAGAACAGCCTACCAATGTGGTTCATTTTGCCTGTTCCTTTAATAAGATCCGCGACAAAGCCCGTGAGCATGAGGTCGATATAGGGGGGGCGGAAAATGTTCTGGAAGCTACTGACAATACTCTTTCTGTTAAACAACTGATTTTTTCCAGCTCGGCAGCAGCATACGGAGGAAACAGTGATAACAAAATATGGCTTAAGGAATCTGACCCGCTCCGGCCGGGGAAATACAGATATGGCCTAAATAAGAAGATAATAGAAAAGTCATATCACCATGCCAGTGTAAGAGATAATCTTCAAATTATTTCATTAAGGATTTGTACGGTTGTTGGTCCGACTTTTAGCAAACCAAGGAGTGTTGTTTCCCTTATTATCAAATTTCCCTTTTTGCCAGGCTGCTGTGCAGATAACAAAATACAGTTTCTCCACAGTGATGATATGGTCACTTTGTTTGAGCTGATACTGGATGATAAAGTTATAAATGGTGTCTTTAACCTGGCACCTGACAGCTATGCTGTCGTCAGGGAGCTTGTTCCGGGTAAAAAGTTCAGGAGCGTTCCTCTGTCACTGATCACAGGTTTTATGTGGGTTTTATGGAACCTGAAAATACTCAACCTCCAACCTGCTGCTGTTAGTAACGCGGTTTATCCAATAATCATCGATCCTTCAAAAATTGTTTCAAGATACGGGTATAAGTTTAAATTTTCTGCACAGAAGGCGTTTACCGACACAATACATAACAATCAAATACCTTTGAACTCAAAGCTTTAATTAAACTTCCCGTTCTCCTGTTTTCTGATTTTCTTAGACTTTTGCGGAAAAACATCTTAACCAATGACATGGATAATTGATTTACCAAGGAAACATGACTGACCCGCCAGCTCTGGCTTATGTAAACACAATTGCCCAATCTGAAGCCCCTGCGGTTGCTTATGCCACTGTCTATCCGCTGGTTATGTTCCTGAGAATATTCATGGCACAACTTCTGATACTTCTTTTTATTTAATTTAAAATAATTACTTTGCAAATAAAGTCTTGATTTAATTTTAACTTATTCCATTATGAATAGAAAATCATTTTTTCTTTGCTGCTTTTTTGCGGCATTTCTTATTCCGGGTTTCAGGAATGCTGTGGCTCAGGATAGGAACTGGACACATTTCAGAGGGAACAGACTCGATGGGATTGCCAATGTTGATAATGCTCCATTAAAATGGAGTGATGATCAGAATTACTTGTGGAAAACAGATATCCATGGCAAAGGGTGGTCATCACCGGTAGTTTATGGCAATCAGATATGGGTAACGACAGCCAGGGAAGATGGAAAAGAGCTATATGCCATCTGTGTCGATTTTGTTACAGGGAAGTTAATACATAATATTTTAGTATTCTCTCCATCTGAGGTTTTCAGAATACACTCCCTGAATACATATGCGACACCTACTCCATGCATAGAAAATGGTTTTGTCTATGTGCACTTTGGAAGTCTCGGAACTGCGTGCATCAATACCTCAAACGGATCAATCGTATGGACCCGGACAGATTTGAAATGCAGACATGTACAGGGTCCTGCATCTTCTCCTGTGCTCTATAAAGATCTCTTGATTTTGCATTATGAAGGCACTGATGTGAGGTTTATTGTTGCTCTTGATAAAATTACAGGTAAGACAGTATGGCGGAGCGACCGTCCGGAAGAACCTTATAAACCTCTTTCGGAAATCGGAAAAAAAGCTTATATAACGCCGATAATCTTAAATGTCAAAGGTCGTGATCAATTAATATCCAATGGTTCAGCAATTTGTATTGCATATGATCCGGATAACGGAAAAGAAATCTGGAGAGTGATCGGTGGAGCTGAATCAACAGTTTCAATACCTTTTACAGAAAATGGTATCGTATATTACTATACAGGATTTATGGTGGATAAAGAGGGTACTGACTTCTCAGAGATTGTCGCTGTCAATCCTGACGGTAATGGTGACATAACAAAATCAAATGTTCTGTGGAAAAAACGGGTTGAACCCATGCAACTTTTAACACCAGTTATTAAAGATGGACTTATTTATACTGTTGACACGAAGAATAATCTGATCTGCATAGAAGCATCTTCCGGAAAAGATATCTGGACATCCCGATTAAAAGCGAATTTCAACGCCTCTCCGGTTTTTGCAGGAGGGAACATATACCTGTTTTCAATAAGAGGTGAAGCTATTATCATTAAACCAGGCCGCAAGCTGGAGATTGTTGCTCAGAATCAAATAAGTGACCAGATCTGGGCAACGCCGGCCATCCTCAGGAACTCCATAATTATGAGAACCGATAAATACCTGTGCAGAATAGGGCAGTGATTGGGGATGTACCGTGTGCAGGTCGATCTGATGGGCAGCAATTATCTTGGGCGAAATACTCTCCTCTAAATTATTGATGGCCCTTTGCCAGGATATGCTTTTTCATCATGGTCTTATGACAGTTCCGTCTCTTTTACGGATCAGCCAGTTCGATCTGGTACCTATCGGATATTTTGCAGCCTCTTTCTCGTTTATATCCACTCCCAATCCGGGAGCCTCATTTACCGACATGTAGCCTTTATCCATGGTTGGACAGCCTGAGAATACTGATTGCAGCTTTTCAGAAAAAGTTACCGATTCCTGGATACCGAAATTCCAGACAGCAAGGTCCATATGGCAATTGGCTGCATGACCCACAGGGGATACGTCACCAGGGCCATGCCATGCAGTCCTGACATTAAACCACTCACCAAGACGTGCAATTTTCATTGCAGGAGTTATTCCTCCGATCTGGGAAACATGTACCCTGATATAATCGAACCACTGGTTAACCATCGGCATTTTAAATTCATTTATGTTATTGAACAGTTCACCCATGGCAATTGGAACTGATGTGCTGGCCCTGAGTTGCTTAAACCACTCCATGTTCTCAGGTGAGAATGGATCTTCAATGAAAAACGGGCTGTATTGTTCGAGCTGTTTTATCAGATTGATAGCATCCACCGGCTCCACCCGCTCATGTATATCATGAAGTAATTCAACATCTTCCCCGCATGTTTTCCGGACAAACTCAAACATCTTCGGAACTGATCTCAGGTATCCGCGCTGATCCATAAATCCGTCATTCTGCCCGCCAAAGCCTGCCTCTTTGAAATCCGGCTGACTTCCTATCGTCCCGACACCACCATATCCTCCCAGTTGAATCCGTATGTGGCGAAAACCTGCTTCCATGAATTTCTGCACACTTCCTGCCACCTCTTCGGGTGTTCTGCCACTTGCATGAGTATAACAGGGAACTGCAAACCTTGCTTTCCCTCCCAGGAGCTGATATACAGGCATCCCTGCACGTTTACCCTTAATATCCCACAATGCCTCATCCACACCGCTGAGAGCATTATTCAGAACAGGTCCGTTGCGCCAGTATGAACTTACATAAGCCGATTGCCAGAGATCTTCGAT
>DATKXL010000072.1:0-6036 GCA_035529055.1 Bacteroidales bacterium | reverse complement strand
TTTATTGTGGAAATTAATTTCCTATATTTGTATTTTACTGGAAATTATTTACCCTTTTTACAATAAAATGATCTTATAATGGAAAATATTTTACCCATACACTTACAGGAAATAATTTTTGGCTCCTCAGATCCAAAAATCTCAAAGCAAATTTCCAAACTTGAAAAAGGTGGCAAATTAAGGAAGATTGCTCCACGTATATATTCTTCAAACCTTACAGAACCAATTGAAGAAATAATAAAGAGAAACCTTTTTCTGATACTTGGAAGTCTTTATCCAGGAGCATTACTGAGCCATCGTTCAGCTTTTGAATTCCAGCCTACAGAAGAAGGGCATATTTTTTTAACTTACTCCTATACTAAGAAAGTTAATCTGCCAGGAATAACTCTTCGGTTTCTTGCTGGCCATAAACCCACTAAAGGCGATAATGCAATATCAGGTGAATTGTATGTTTCTCAAAAGGCAAGGGCATTTTTAGAGAATCTGCAACCATCTAAAAACATAAGTGGAAGTTCAAAATGTTTGACCCTGGCTCAAATAGAAAGTAAATTAGAGCAAATCATCAGGGTGAATGGGGAAGATGAAATAAACAACGTCAGAGGTAAAGCAAGGGGAATTGCAGTAGAACTCAAAATGGAGAAGGAGTTCGAACGATTAAATAAAATAATAAGTGCTTTGCTTTCTACTCATTCACCAAAAATACTTTCCTCTCCAATTGCCGTTGCAAGAGCTTTCGGTTTCCCTTATGATCCAGGCAGGATGAAATTGTTCGAAGACCTATTCCGTGAATTGAAATCAAGCGAATTTAAGAACAGACCTGACAGAAACAGATCTGCAAAGTCCTTTCGTAACTTTGCGTTCTTTGAGAGTTATTTTTCTAATTACATTGAAGGAACTGTTTTTGAAGTAGATGAAGCAAAAAAGATTATTGAAACAAATAAACCATTATCTGCCAGAAATGAGGACAGTCATGATGTCTTAGGTACTTTTCATATCGTTTCCAATATCCAGGAAATGTCAGTAACTCCCAAATCTCCCGAAGAGTTACTGAATATTCTTGTTTACCGGCATAAAATTTTACTAAGCGCAAGACCAGAAAAAAATCCTGGTCTTTTCAAAGACAAAAACAATTTTGCGGGGAATACATCATTTGTGGATTTCAATCTGGTAAAGGGAACATTAATACAATGTTATGATTTTTACAAAGCATTGGAGCATCCGTTCTCAAGGGCTACTTACATGATGCTTATTATGAGTGAAGTACATCCATTTCTTGATGGTAACGGGAGAATCGCAAGAATTATGATGAATGCCGAACTGACTTGTGCAACTCAGTCAAAAATTATTATACCTATAGTTTACAGGGATGATTACCTGGGCACATTAAGAAAATTAACAAGACAAGGTGATTGTGACCCATTCATAAAAATGTTACAGAGGGCACATGAATTCAGTGAGAATATTTTCGGAGATGACCTGAATGATATGCAAGAGTATCTTAAACAATGTAATGCATTTTCAGAACACACTGAAGCCAGATTGAAGATTATTCCAAGGTAAATCTGCTAGTTTCTTGTGGTTTAATCAATTAACTTCAGGAGGTTTGTTGCAATAATTTCTTTAAGACTTGGCTGAGTTATCAGTCCGTGAACCTGCATTGCTGAATCTGAACAGGTTGTATTTCAGATTCAAATTTAGATGACAAAATATTCCTGGGGTTGTTGGTGAGCTGCTCCATATAAAGCTGCAGCACTCAATAATCCAACATGATATGGTCTTTGAAGATAATTCATAAAGCTGTCCATAAACAAAGCAGCAGGAAGGATGCCTCTGTTAGCATAAGGTGCAGAAATAATTAAATAGAACCCTTTATGGATTGATACTATCTTCCCTTTCTTTGATAATCTCTTTAACGCACTTTTTATTGCTATTTCAGAGCAGTCAGGCAATTCTTCCTCCAATTGAAGCAGTGAAAATGAGTTTCTCCCCTTCTTTTCAAGGTCTTCAACCCATGCACTTACATTTATATTTAGCGAAAGGTACCGTTTTTCGGCCCTTTTTGCAAAATTTCTATCCTGATATTTTGACTGATATATAGTATAGTATTTGATTAAGAAATTATAAAGCAAAATGACTTTTGTGAACAGTTTTTCCCAGTCGTCATTTGAAATTCGGCTTAGCTTATAGTTTTGGTTTTCATCTTATTTGATGGATTTTGAAAGCTCTCCGAGTATATAATATATATTGGAGAGTTCAAGCAGAATATGAAGGTTGTCAGGGTTTTCCCTGTGGCTCTTTTCAAAACATTCGGCAGCTTCTTTTAAATTGCCATCCAGCAGCTGATTAAAGCCGTAATCAATACATTCATGTACCAGTTCTGACATGGTTTGTCGTTTTAAATGATTAAATATCTTCTTGACGTTGTTCAATGGGGATATATTCGTGTTTCCCATAAACATTCTTAAACGCAGGACGAATGATCCTTTTTGCCGAAAATGTAAGTTCCTCTATACGGTGTGTGCACCATCCTGATACTCTTCCAATCGCAAACAGAGGTGTATAGAGTTCCTTTGAAATATCAAGACATGAATATACAAAACCAGAATAAAAATCAACATTAATACACACTACCTTGGTTGATTTTTCTCCTTTAAAGACCCTGAAAACTTCGGGGGTGAGTCTTTCCACAAGTGAATAGAGTTCAAATTCATCAAGCCTGCCTTTTTCTTTTGCCAGCTCTCTGGCTTTTGCTTTTAAAATTGCAGCTCTGGGATCAGAGATAGTATATACAGCATGCCCGATTCCATAGATCTTTCCGGAATAATCATTTGCCTTTTTATTGAGGATCTTAAGAAGATGTGCTTTCACTTCTTCTTCATCCTTCCAGTTCTTTACATGCATTTTCATGTTTTCCATCATTTCCAGGACCCTGACATTTGCCCCACCATGCAATGGACCTTTTAATGATCCGATAGCAGAAGTTATTGAAGAATAAATATCAGTTTCAGAGGAACTTGTTACTCTCATTGTAAAGGTGGAATTATTGCCGCCTCCGTGTTCAGCATGAAGAACCAGAAGCAGGTCGAGCAGATCAGCCTCAAGTTTTGAAAAGCCGTTGCAATCACCTTTTATTAAATAAAGGAAATTCTCAGCTGTACTCATGTTGGGCTGCGGGTGACGGATTGAAAGAGTTCTTCCCTTGTAAAGGTGTCTTAATGCCTGATATGAATATGCAACAATTGTTGGAAATTTTGCAATAAGATTTAACGACTGTTTTATCATGTTATCGAGAGCGATACTATCCGGTCTTTCATCAAGAGTATATAATCCCAGCACAGATCTTGCAAGAATATTCAGTACATTCTTACCTTTCATTGAAAGTATCATGTCTTTCGTAAAATCATCAGGCAGCGCGCGCAGGGAAGCCAGATATTCAGAGAAATCTTTCAATTCCTCCTTATTTGGCAGACGGCCGGTCAACAGTAGATAAACGGTTTCATCAAAACCGTGCCTGTTGTCTTTCTGAAATCCGGCAACAATATCTTCAATATCAATTCCCCTGTACTGTAATCTCCCCGGAACAGCAATAACTTTATCGCCTTCCTTCTTATAGCCAACCACTTCTCCGATATTTGTCAGTCCGACAAGAACACCAGTTCCATCGGCGTTACGTAGCCCTCGTTTTACATCATATTTCTCAAATAATTCACTATCAATCTGGCAGGATTTCTTTACAGATGCCTCTAACTGTGAAAATAATTTATTGTCTTCCATAGGTAAAAAATTTTATAGATTGGTTTTTAAATGTTTGAGATTATTGCATCTGCAAACTCTGAAGTTTTGACAAGTTTTGCATTCTCAGTTAACCTGTGAAAATCGTATGTCACCATTTTACTATGTATGGTCTTTTCGAGCCCGTCGTATATTTTCTCTGCCACTTCATCCCATCCCATATATTCGAACATCAGTGCACCTGAAAGAATTACAGAACCAGGATTTACCTTATCCTGATCGGCATATTTCGGTGCCGTACCGTGCGTGGCTTCAAATATTGCATGGCCTGTCTCATAATTGATATTTGCCCCGGGTGCAATTCCAATTCCTCCAACGATTGCTGCAAGAGCATCAGAAATATAGTCCCCGTTAAGATTCAGTGTGGCAATGACAGAGTATTCCGCTGGCCTTGTAAGTATCTGCTGGAGAAATGCGTCAGCTATTACATCCTTAATAATGATTTTCCCTTCAAGTTCTGCTCTCTTCCCGGCTTCGTTTGCCGCACCTTCTCCCATCTCAGCTGAGATCTTCTTATGCTGGTCCCATGTGAATACCTTATCGCTGAACTCCCTTTCGGCCAGCGCATAACCCCATTTCATAAATGCCCCTTCAGTATACTTCATAATGTTTCCTTTGTGGACCAGCGTTACAGATGGCAGATTCCTCCTTATGGCGAAAATGATAGCCTGCCTTATAAGTCTTTCTGAACCTTCCACAGAAACAGGCTTGATACCGATTGAAGCTGTTTCAGGAAACCTTATAGATCTTACACCCATCTCCCCGATAAGAAATTTTTTGATCTTGTCGGCTTCAGGAGTACCGTTCATGTACTCAATACCGGCATATATATCTTCTGTGTTTTCCCTGAAGATATGCATGTTGACATTCTCAGGTTTTTTAACCGGACTCGGAACCCCGCTGAAGTATCTTACCGGTCTGTAGCAGGTATAAAGATCAAGTAATTGGCGGAGGGCAACGTTGAGCGATCGCATCCCTTCGCCAACAGGAGTTGTGAGGGGGCCTTTAATGCCAACAAGGTAATCCCTGAATGCAGCAAGGGTCTCGTCGGGAAGCCAGTTTCCGGTGAGGTTAAATGCCTTCTCCCCGGCAAGTACCTCTTTCCATGCCACCTTTCTCTTGCCGTTATAGGCTTTTTCAACAGCAGCGTCAAATACTCTTACAGATGCTCTCCATATGTCTCTTCCTGTGCCATCTCCTTCAATAAATGGAACTACAGGAAAATCAGGAACAATCAGTTTGCCATTCTCTATTTTGATCTTTTCTGCCATATAGTACATTTTTTCTTTGTGTCTTTGAAGATTAAATTGCCACTAATACATGAAGGCCATAGAATCACAATGGATTTAATTACTCTTATTTTTTCTTCTTATGAGGTTCAGCGCGCTGCCTGCTTTGAACCATTCAATCTGTGCATCATTGTATGAATGGTTTGCATAAATTGTATCCTTTCCACCGCCAGCATGGTTAAGGATAATTTTAACCTGTTTCCCGGGGGCCAGTTCGCCCAGCCCGACAATATCTATTTTATCATTTTCAAGTATCTTATAGTAATCTGTCTTGTCAGAAAATGTAAGTGCCAGTAATCCCTGTTTCTTGAGATTTGTCTCATGTATTCTTGCAAATGATTTAACAAGAACTGCCTTTACGTTCAGGAAGCGTGGTTCCATTGCCGCATGTTCACGCGAAGAACCTTCTCCGAAGTTTTCCTCACCAACAACAACAGATCCCTTTCCTTCGGATTTATAGAATCTTGCCACCTGCGGAACCGGATCATATTTCCCTGTTAGCAGGTTCAGAATACTGTTTGTCTGGTCGTTGAATGAGTTTATCGCACCAATCATGTAGTTACTGGATATATTATCGAGATGTCCACGATATTTGAGCCAGGATCCAGCCATTGAGATATGGTCGGTGGTGCACTTCCCTTTTACTTTAATAAGAAGGGGCATGCCTGTGTAGTCTTTTCCATCCCATGCCGGGAACGGGGTAAGAGCCTGGAGCCTGTCAGATGCAGGATCTATTTTAACAGATACGTCACGCTTATTCTTTGATGGTTTCTGAAATCCGTTCTCAACATTGAAGAATCCATTGGGTGGAAGGTCAAATCCGGATGGCTCAGCCAGTTTTATTTTTTCTCCGTTCCTGTTTGTAAGATAGTCAGTAATAGGATTGAATGTCAGATTACCTGCAATGGCCAGTGCAGTTACTATTTCCGGTGATGCCACAAAAGCATGTGTGTTA
>DATKXL010000071.1:0-11050 GCA_035529055.1 Bacteroidales bacterium | reverse complement strand
CCGGGAAGATCGATGGAAATAACGCGAAATTTTTTAGCTAGTTTCTCCGCAAAACCATTCCATATCTCAGACGATTCAAGATATCCGTGAAGAAGGATTATCGAGTCTCCGGCTCCTGAATCTGAATAGAAGATTTTACCTCCGTTGTATAAGATGTAGTATTTCATAACGAGCCGATTTTTGAAGAGTGGCACCCTTCTCAAACCTTTGAATAAATTTAGTTAAACTTAATTGCTTATATTACTATTTAAATATATTTTTATAAACAGGTTTTCAAGAGATGTAAAATGAAAATTAAAACAATTCATACACGATGCATAAAGTTCTTTTCTCCTCTGTTACCAAAAAGTTTGTAATGGCTCTGGCCGGTCTCTTTCTGCTGATGTTTCTGCCAGTTCACCTGGTTATAAACCTGATGCTTCTGAAAAGTGATCCTGAGCCATTTAATAAAGCAGCAAACTTTATGGCAACTTCCCCTGTGATTAAAGTTATTGAGATTGTTTTGATTCTGGCAATCCTTGTACATATTGCTTATGGTATCTATCTGCAGATTCAAAACTGGCTCGCACGTCCGGTTGGTTATGCGGGTGGCAATAAATCAGAAACATCATTTTTTTCACGGTTTATGATCTGGACAGGGGCAACTGTATTAACATTCCTTGTCATTCATTTCTTTAACTTTTACTTTATCAGACTGGGATTTATAGAGGGCAACCCGGATAATTTTTATGCAGTGGCTCATAACTTGTTTAAGATTCCCGCTTACAATTACATTTATCTGGTCTGTTTCGCTCTTCTCGGACTACATCTTTATCATGCTTTCTCTTCAGCTTTTCAGACCCTTGGATTGAATCACAGGTTCTGGACACCGGTAGTAAAAGTGGCAGCATTGATCTATGCAATTGTACTGCCGCTTGGTTTTGCATTTATTTCAATAATAATCTGGCAATTCAGATAGAAAACCTTAACACATGGGAAAACTAAATTCCAAGATACCCGATGCTCCTCTTGCACAAAAATGGACAAAATTCAAAGCATCAGTTAAGCTGGTCAATCCTGCCAATAAAAGGAAGCTTGACATAATTGTTGTAGGTACCGGTTTATCAGGAGCGGCGGCAGCCTCCTCTCTTGGCGAGCTGGGTTATAATGTCAGTGTTTTCTGTTACCAGGATACTCCGCGAAGGGCTCATTCGGTTGCAGCGCAGGGAGGAATAAATGCCGCAAAAAATTATCAGAATGATGGTGACAGTATCTATCGCCTGTTTTATGATATGATCAAAGGGGGCGATTACAGGGCCCGTGAGGCAAATGTTTACAGGATCGCTGAAGTAAGTAACCAGGTGATTGATCATTATACAGCTCTCGGGGTACCTTTTGCCAGGGATTATGGAGGAACACTGGACACACGGTCATTCGGGGGAGTGCAGGTATCCAGGACTTTCTATGCCAAGGGACAGACCGGACAACAGTGTCTCCTGGGGTGCTATTCATCCCTGAACAGGCAGATCAAAAAGGGGAGTGTTAAAATGTACCCTCGTCGCGAAATGCTTGATCTGGTTGTTATTGAAGGTAAAGCAAGAGGTATAATCGCACGGAACCTCCTGACAGGCGAGATAGAAAGATACTCGGCTCATGCTGTGGTGCTTGCAACAGGGGGATACGGCACTATCTATTATCTCTCCACTCTTGCAGTAAATTCCAATGCTTCTGCTGCCTGGAAAGCACATAAGAAAGGAGCTTTCTTTGCTAATCCGAGTTTCATTCAGATCCATCCCACATGTGTACCGCAGTTAAACGAGTTCCAGTCAAAGCTGACTCTTATGTCAGAGTCGCTTCGCAACGACGGACGTGTATGGGTTCCCAAAACCAAAGGAGATAAACGGCCGGCAAATGAGATTCCTGAAGAAGAAAGAGATTATTTTCTCGAAAGAAGATACCCTGCTTTCGGAAACCTTGTACCAAGGGATGTGGCTTCACGGGCTGCCAAAGAACGGTGCGATGCCGGTTTTGGAGTTGGAGAAACAGGTCTGGCAGTGAATCTCGATTTCAGGGATTCGATAAAAAAACAGGGAAAGAAAGCCATTGAGAACAAATACGGGAACCTGTTTGAGATGTATAAAACCATTACCGGATCAGATCCCTATGATGAACCTATGCGAATATATCCGGCCGGTCACTACACAATGGGAGGCCTCTGGGTTGACTATGAACTGATGACAACTGTCCCCGGTCTTTATGCAATCGGAGAATCGAACTTTTCGGATCACGGAGCAAACCGGCTGGGCGCCAGTTCACTTATGCAGGCAACAGGCGACGGGTATTTCATTCTGCCAAACACCATCAGCAATTATCTGGCTGATGAGATACGTATCCCAAGAATCTCAACTGACCAACCTGAGTTTGAGGAAGCCGGGAAGGCAGCTGTTGAAAGACTGAATAAACTCATATCTGTTAAAGGGAAACAGACTGCTTCTGCTTTCCATAAGCGCCTGGGGAAAATTCTGTGGGATTATTGCGGAATGACAAGGAATGAAGAAGAACTTAAAAAAGCTCTTTCACTGATCCATGATCTTAAAGATGAGTTCTGGAAAGATCTGAAGGTGCCCGGTGCAATTCAGGAGCTGAATATGGAACTTGAGAAAGCAGGCAGGGTAGCTGATTACCTTGAGCTTGCTCAACTTCTTGTAAATGATGCGCTTGAAAGGAGAGAATCATGCGGAGCCCATTTCAGGGAGGAATACCAGACACCCGACGGAGAGGCAAAACGCGATGACGGGAAGTTTGCCTATGTTGCAGCATGGGAATATGCCGGCGAAGGGAAACCTCATATACTTCATAAGGAGGAACTGAAGTTTGAGGAGGTGGAGGTGAAGGAGAGAAGCTATAAGTAATATATCTTATACTAGGGGGCGATAGACATTGTCTGGCTCACTTCGCTCGCTGTCTTTAGCTCTTGCTCGCTTTACTCGCTGTCGTTGGATTTAATATTTATTGACAATACTGTTTTCGAGACTTAAAGACAGCAAAGCGTAAAGACCTTAAGACATAAAAGACTTCAAGACTTGAAAATCAAGTAACTGAATTAATAATTTAAATAGAAATAATTCAAGATATTATGAAGCTTACATTAAAGATATGGCGGCAGAAGGATGCCAGAGCAAGGGGGACTTTTGTGACGTACGCAATGGAGGATGTTTCACCGGAAATGTCATTTCTTGAGATGCTCGATGCTCTCAACAAAAGGCTTATTGAAGAGGATAAAGAGCCTGTGGCATTTGACCATGATTGCAGGGAAGGAATTTGCGGTTCATGCGGTATGTATATTAACGGCCATCCCCACGGACCCGTACCTGCAATTACCACCTGTCATCTTTCCATGAGGTATTTCAAAGATGGTGATACAATCCGGATTGAACCATGGAGGGCTAAGCCTTTTCCTGTTATCAAAGACCTTATTGTTGACAGGAGCGCTTTTGACAAGATTCAGGTTGCGGGAGGATTTATTTCAGTCAATACGGGAGCAGCGCCGGAGGCAAATTCAATTCCTGTTCAGAAAAAGAATGCAGATGAGGCTTTTGATTCCTCAATCTGTATCGGATGCGGCGCCTGCGTAGCCGCTTGTAAAAATGCATCTGCAATGTTATTTGTATCAGCCAGGATTTCACAGTTTGCCTTACTTCCTCAGGGACATATGGAAGCCAAAGAGAGGGTCAGGGATATGATAGAAAAAATGGATGAACTGGGTTTTGGGAATTGCAGCAATACAGGAGCCTGCGAAGCTGAATGTCCAAAGCAGATCAAGCTGACAAACATAACCAGACTTAACAGGGAATACTACAAAGCTTTCTGAGAAATCCAATTAATCTAATGATTCAGGAGCAAACCGCTTCAATGTCAGCTATTGTTTTTGGAACAGGTTTACCTAGAAGCTTATGTCCCTTTTCAGTTATAAGGACATTGTCCTCAATACGGACACCGCCAAAATCTTTCCACTTCTCTGCTTTATCATAGTTGATGAATTCCCTGAATTTACCTTCCGATCTCCATTGGTCAATCAATTGTGGGATGAAATAACAGCCGGGTTCTATTGTAAAAACATGGCCGGGTTTATAAGGCAGGGCAAAGCGAAGGAAGGCAAGTCCAAACTGGTCACTGCGTTTTACCTCATCATTATATCCGATATAGTTTTCACCCAGTGCTTCCATATCATGGACATCAAGCCCCATCATATGGCCAAGGCCGTGAGGCATAAACAGTGCATGGGCTCCTGCTGCAACCGCCTCATCAATATCACCTTTCATCAGGCCAAGCTCTTTCATTCCCGAGGCGATGATTTTACAGGCACTAAGATGCAGATCCCTGTTTGACATCCCGGGTTTTGCGTTCCTGACAGATTCAGTGTTTGCTCTTAGAACAATGTTATATATATCGCTTTGTCTCTGATTGAATTTTCCGCCGACCGGTGTCGTACGGGTAATATCTGATGAATAGTGCAGGTTTGTTTCAGCCCCTGCATCGGTGACCATCATCCTTCCTTTTCTCAGAATGTTGTCATGCGCGTGGTTATGAAGAGTCTGTCCGTTTATACTAAGGATAACAGGAAATGCAGTTCCCCCACCCTTAGAAAGAGCGATACCTTCAATGGCGCCAAAAATTTCCTGCTCTTTTATTCCGGGCTTGCATAGCCTCATGGCGGTAACATGCATTTCATAAGCTATCCCGACAGCTTTCTCAATCTCCTCTATTTCGATCTGTTCTTTGACAGATCTCATAGATATTACTGCCTTAATCAGGTCAACAGAAGCCAGTGTTTTCATCTGACATGGATTCTCCTTAAGAAGTGATCCCAGAGTCATTTTGGTTTCGGCCCTGTATGGCGGCAGAAAATGGATCTTCCTTTTATTGGAAACAGTCTCTTTAATGGTATCCTCAAGTTTTGAAATTGGGGTAACATTGCTAACCCCGCATTTGGCAGCAAGTTCTTTTACGGTGGGCTGAGGGCCCATCCAGATAATATCGTCCATGTCAAAATCATTCCCAAAGATCCAGTCTTTACCTGAATCAAAATCCATCAGACCCGTAAAACCCTGAAGGTCCAGTCCGAAATAATATAGAAAATCACTGTCCTGTCTGAAATGGTAAGCATTTGCAGGATAATTCATCGGTGCATCAACATTACCGATAAACAGAGCCACTCCTGTTTTCATAATTTTATGCAGTGCGGCTCTCCTCTTTGTATATACATCACTTTTAAACATGATTACAGAATTTTATGTTGGTTTTATTCCTCTAATTTAATACTCAAAATTCAGTATTCCAATCTGTTTCGGATAATTAGCTTAAGTTACTGGTTACTAGTTACCGGTTACTGGTTGTTTATTTCGGATATGAACTGTGAACATAATAATAATTTTTAAAACAATAATTTTAAAATTTTCCAAAGACAAAATTTTATTAACAACTCAAACCCGGATCTTGATAATCAGAACTTTTTAATTATCAATATAATTTAATTGCGAATACAATTTGTTATTAACAAACTTTTATTATATTCGCACACAAGTTATCAACAGAATATTAACACTAATCTTCCGATATGCCCTACAGACGATTACCTAACACCGATGCTGCCCGTATCAGGGCAATGAGAATTGCACTCGAAAAAGGAAAAGATGTTCCCCCTCATAAAATGGCCTTTTCGTCCAAATCAATAGTACGGCTCCAGAAATTTCTGCCGCAGTTTGAACATGTTATACAGCTGCAGCGGCAATCAATGGCATCTCAGAATAACAAGAGCAAGGATTATTGTGAAACTCTAAGGAAAGCGAGGGTATATCTTACCCATTTCATCAGAGTGATGAATATGGCAATACTCAGAGGTGATATGCCTGTTGAGTCAAGAGCTTTCTATGGATTAGCTACAAACGAAGCAACTGTCCCCTCCCTTAATACAGAAAACGAATTAATAAGCTGGGGGAAAAGAATCATTGAAGGTGAAGAGTACCGGATCAGAAAAGGAGGATGCCCGATAACCAATCCAACAATAGCTGTTGTGAAGGTAAGATACCAGAATTTTCTTGAAGCCTGGAATAACCATAAGACCCTTGCAAAAAGGACTATGGATTATACGGCAAAGAATCATGAGCTTCGGAAAGAGGCTGACGATATAATTGTTCAGATCTGGAATGAGGTTGAAAATACTCACAGTACACTGCCTGATGACCAGAGGATGACTGAATGTGAAGATTATGGCCTTGTCTATTTCTACAGGAAGAATGAACTGAACAAAGCAGCTATGGCGTCTGAAGCTCAAAGCAGTATCTGGCCTTAATCAGCGAAAACTCAGATTGACCATAGGTAATATATCATTGTGTGAACGTCCTCTTTTCCTTGCCCCGATGGAGGATATCACTGATCCGTCGTTCAGGATGGTTTGTAAATTACATGGCGCAGATTTCATGTACACTGAGTTCATCTCATCCGACGGATTGATCAGAGATGGACACAAGAGTGTAAAAAAGCTTGACCTATACGATTTTGAAAGACCGATTGGCATCCAGCTTTATGGCCATCTGATCGAAGCGATGGTGGAAGCCGCTCAGATAGCTGAAGAAACGGGTCCCGAGATTATCGACATCAATTTCGGATGCCCTGTTAAGAAGATCGCTAACAGGGGCGCCGGGGCAGGTATGCTTAGAAATATCCCGCTGATGATTGATATGACCAAAGCTATTGTTAAAGCTGTAAATCTGCCGGTTACAGTGAAAACCCGCCTCGGATGGAATAATGATAGCCTGATTATTGCTGAGGTAGCCGAGAGATTGCAGGATGCCGGAATCAAAGCCCTCACAATTCATGGAAGAACAAGAGAACAATTATATAAAGGAGAGGCTGACTGGACACTTATTGGCGCCGTTAAGAATAATCCACGAATGAAGATCCCTGTTATCGGCAACGGGGATATAGACGGACCAGTGAAAGCCAAAGAGATGTTTAATAAATATGGCGTTGATGGAATAATGATAGGTCGGGCATCTGTAGGGAGGCCATGGATTTTCAGGGATATCAGGCATTACCTTAATACAGGGGAATTACTTCCTGAGCCGACTGTAAATGAAAAAGTGGATATTGCCCTCTTTCACCTTGAGAAATCCCTGGAATTTAAAGAGGGCAAAAAAGCCATATTTGAAATGAGGCGCCACCTGTCAAACTATTTCAAAGGGTTGCCTCATTTTAAGGAAACACGGCTCAAACTTCTTACAGCCATTGAAACAAATGATGTAAAAATCATCCTGGAGGAGATAAGACAAAGGTGGGGAGGATTCAGAACAGAAGATAAAACACCTCTCTATGAAATCTGATTTACCGCTTTTTCTTTTAAAACCTCACTGAAAAGAGGTAAAAAATCACGCCATTTAAAGATCATCCCCAGGATAAATATAAAAATAACTCCTACAACCAAAAGTGCGCTAAACTCTGTCCATGGATATACATTATGCTGCTGATAGACGGCAGGTGTCTGTAGAGCTGATGATTCGTGAGTTACCATAATACACGCGAAAATATTGTTTGCAGCATGCGCCCCCATAGCGGCCTCAATGCCATCATCAAGAAGGGTGATAGCTCCGAAGATTAAACCAAAAAGGATATACTGAGGCATCATTGTATAAAAACCAAAATCCTTTACCTCAGGATTAAATGCATGCATTAATCCGAATAATACTGAGGTAATCACAAGAGGCAGCCACCTGTTCCTGACCAGTACAGCAAATCCCTGCATCAGGTATCCCCTGAAAATGATCTCTTCAAAGCCGGCCTGGAAGGGAATAAAAATTAGGGAAATGAGTGCCAGAGCTATAAGGGTCCCTGAAGTATTGTTCAAAGTGAAATTTGAAGGATCAAGTTTCAAACAAAAAAATAAATAGGCTGCAGAAAGAAGAAGCCAGACCAGGCCTGAAATAAAAAACCTGTTCCATCTGATTGTTCCGGTACCATTAATTGTCATTTTCAGTGACCTGCCATTTAATGGCTTAATAAGCAAAACATAAGCTGCAAGTCCGATTGCAAAAGGAAAGAGCATCATTACAAGCCCCAGATTAGGATCAAGTCCAAGTACACTCAGATCATTGGGATTTTCTGCAAATCCGGAAATCACCTCAGGATCTGAAGCCGACTTCATTGCAAAAGCTAAAATCAAAGGGAAAGCGCCGATAGTATTGGTGGCAATCATGACAGCCGCTAACATGACAATATATCTCCACAGGCTGTTTTTACCGGTAAATGACGATTCAAGATGGTTCATAAGGCATTATTAGTTTTCAGAAGCCGGAGCTGCTTCTTTTGGGATAATCAATTGAATAATGGAGGCCTATGCTCTCCTTCCTGTTCATGGCCATTTTTATAATCAGATAACCTACATTTATAATATTACGCAGTTCACATATCTTCCGGGAGATCAGCGAACTTTTATAAAGACTCTCCGTCTCATTATATAATATTTCCAGCCTTACCATCGCTCTTTCCAGCCTGAGATCTGATCTTACAATACCAACGTAATTACTCATTATCATCTGGACTTCCTTAAGACTCTGGGTGATAAGCACCATTTCCTCAAGATGTGTTGTTCCTTTATAATCCCAGTTCGGTATATTTTCTTCAAATGTCAGCTCGCCCGGGCGTGCAACAGAGTGCATTGCAGCCCGTTGAGCAAAGACAACGGCTTCAATCAGCGAATTGGATGCCAATCTGTTAGCCCCGTGCAGCCCGGTTGATGAAGCCTCACCCAGGGCGTAAAGTCTGTCAATATTACTCTGACCATCCGTATCAACCTTAATACCCCCACAAGAATAGTGAGCTGCCGGAACAACAGGGATCATATTCTTTGTAATATCTATACCTCTCGTAAGACAATGCTGATAAACATTCGGAAAATGGTCTTTCAGTCCTTCCGGATTCAGATGCGTACAGTCGAGCCATACATGATCATCTCCCCAAATCTTCATTTCGTTATCAGTAGCCCTTGCAACTATGTCGCGGGGAGCAAGAGATCCCCGGCTGTCGTACCTGTTCATGAACTTCTCTCCTGCCATGTTCTTTAAAACAGCTCCATACCCCCTCAGAGCTTCGGTAATCAGGAAAGAGGGCCGTCTTTCAGGATCATATAATGAAGTTGGGTGAAACTGTATAAACTCCATATTTTCGATGATGCCCTTAGCCCTGTAAACCATTGCAACACCATCACCGGTTGCAACTTCAGGGTTGGTAGTGGTGAGATATACGTTCCCGTTTCCACCGGTGGCAACAACCGTAATCTTTGATAGGAAAGTTATGACTTTCTGGCTGGACAGGTCGGCAACATATGCCCCGAAGCATTTGATATCCGAATGTTTCTTTGTTACTTCTACACCCAGGTGGTGCTGGGTAAGGATCTCAATAGCAAAATGTTTTTCAAAAATTTCAATGTTAGGATCGTTTTTAACCCTGTCTGTCAGGGTTTCCTGAATCACCTCCCCTGTTCTGTCCTTGGCATGCAGAATTCTGTATTCAGTATGTCCTCCCTCTTTTGCCAGATCGTATGATCCATCTTCTTTTTTGTCGAAGGAGACTCCCAGTTCTATAAGGTCTTTAATCCTTTGGGGAGCTTCCTGAACAACCAGTCTGACAACCTCCTCATTACAAAAGCCATCTCCTGCAATCAGGGTATCATTTATATGCTTTTCAAAATTATCTGGTTCGCTAAATACCGCTGCAATTCCTCCCTGTGCATAGCGGGTATTTGAGTCGTCAAGCAACGATTTGGTAACAATGGATACTTTGCCAAAACGGGCCGCTTTCAGAGCAAATGTCAATCCAGCTATCCCTGATCCTACCACAAGAAAATCGGTTCTCTTCTTCATTATATATATAATAGAGAATAACAAAGATACAAATTTAAGTTTTAGGGACAGTTAAGTCAATCGTTGTGAAACCGAACTTTTTAGATTACTTTTGCTTTCCGCTAAAATAAATTTTCGTTATCATGGCTCAGGAGGATGTTTTCAAAAAACTGGTTGCCCACTGCAAAGAGTATGGTTATGTTTTCCCGTCAAGTGAGATTTATGACGGATTGAGTGCTGTATATGATTATGGTCAGTATGGTGTTGAACTTAAGAACAATATAAAGATATACTGGTGGGACAGTTTGGTTCTGCTAAATGACAATATTGTAGGCATTGATTCTGCTATTTTTATGCATCCGACAATCTGGAAAGCATCAGGACATGTTGATGCGTTCAATGATCCTCTTATTGATAACAAAGATTCAAAGAAAAGATACAGGGCTGATGTGCTGATTGAGGAGCATCTGGCAAAGATTGAGGATAAGATTACAAAGGAGTTTGAAAAAGCCAGAGAGCGTTTCGGTGATGCATTCGATGAAGTTAAGTTCCGTGAGACAAATCAGCGTGTCCTTGCATATCAGTCTAAGCTTGATGAGCTTAACGACCGTTTTTCAAAAGCGATGAATGATACTGACCTGGCTGAGCTGAGACAGATAATAATTGATAATGAAATAGTTTGTCCGATCTCGGGAAGTCGCAACTGGACCGATGTCCGACAGTTCAACCTGATGTTTTCCACCGAGATGGGATCAACTCTTGAGGGGGCAAATAAAATTTATCTCCGCCCTGAGACAGCCCAGGGCATATTCGTAAATTTCCTTAATGTGCAGAAGACAGGCAGGATGAAGATCCCATTTGGTATCGCACAGATCGGCAAAGCCTTCCGGAACGAAATAGTGGCACGGCAGTTCATTTTCAGAATGAGAGAGTTTGAACAGATGGAGATGCAGTTTTTTGTTCAGCCCGGAACAGAACTTGAATGGTTCAGCCACTGGAAGGCGATAAGGATGAAATGGCACAAAGCTCTGGGCTTTGCTGAGGAAAACTACCGTTTCCACGACCACACCAAACTTGCACATTATGCAAACGCAGCCACCGATATTGAGTACCGGTTTCCTTTCGGATTCAAGGAGGTTGAAGGAATTCATTCAAGAACTGATTATGATCTGAGG
>DATKXL010000070.1:0-4578 GCA_035529055.1 Bacteroidales bacterium | reverse complement strand
AATCTGTTCGATATCGCCTGTAAAGACCATTTTTGTCCCTTCGCCGGCTCTTGTAATGATTGTCTTGATCTCATGGGGTGTCAGGTTCTGAGCCTCATCGACAATAAAAAATATACTTGAAAGACTTCTGCCTCTTATATATGCAAGAGGGGTTATCACAAGCTTCTCCTCTTTCATCATATCATTGATCCTGATGAATTCCGGGCTCTGGTGACTGAACTTATGTTTGATAACGGTCAGGTTATCATAAAGCGGTTGCATATAAGGCTCCATCTTTTCTTTTACATCGCCCGGGAGAAATCCCAGATCCCTGTTTGCTAAGGGCACGATGGGACGTGCCAGAAAGATCTGTTTGTATCTTTTATGCTGCTGAAGAGCGGCTGCAAGGGCAAGGAGAGTTTTACCCGTACCTGCCTTACCAGTAAGTGAAACAAGCTGTATATCAGGATTTGAAAGCGCATCAAGGGCGAAAGTCTGCTCAGCATTCCTTGGATCAATTCCATAGGTGGTCTGCTTGATCACCCTGTTCAGCATCTTATTTACAGGGTTATAATGAGCGAGAGCGCTGGATCCGTTATTTTTCATAATGAAGAACTGATGGCCTTTAAGGTTCGGCTCAAGTTTAAAATCCCCTGAATTTAAACCTTCAGGAAGTTCATAAAGCTTGCTTATCAGCTCCTGGTTTACCCCTTCCATCACCTGGATCCCTTTATAAAGGTCATCAATATTGGCAACTTTATCGTTCTGATAGTCCTGAGCAATAATTCCCAGTGACTTTGCTTTCATTCTGAGGTTTATATCCTTGGTAATCAGAACAACAGCCTTATCCTTGTTGGAGTTGCATACATATTCCGCTATGGCTAATATCCTGTGGTCGGCGGTTCTTTCGGGGAACGACTGGCTCACTTTTTCAGAGAAGTCACGACCTGTTTCGATATGAAGGTTCCCGAGGTTTTCACCAAGAGGGATATTGGCAGTTAAAAGCATATCACCTGAAAGCTTATCAAGCTCACGGGTAAACTCCCGCGCATGAAAGTTGATCAGATCATTACCTCTTTTAAATTTATCAAGCTCCTCAAGAACAACAATAGGAATAATCACATCATTCTCTTCGAAATTATAAATGCATTTATAATCGTGAAGAAGAACATTTGTATCAATAATAAAAAGTTTCTTATTGTGTTTCTTTTTCATCGGTAAGTATTATATAATCAATCACTTATGTTGAATATTAAGATCAATTGTCAAACCTGCAAAATTAACGAAAATAAAGTATTAATTGGTATCGATGTTGAAAGTATGTTAATTTGTAGTTGAAAGGTTGAAGAGTTAGAAAGGATTGAAGGGGAGAGTGGGAGAGTGGGAGAATAAAGGAACCTCTGTCGATGACCTTGGTTGAAAAACGACTGAATTTGCAGATATATAATGAACTACAAAGAGAGTGTCGATTTCCTTTATAGTCAGCTTCCCGCGTATCACAGGATCGGGAAAGCCGCCTATAAGAATGATCTCCATAATACCATCGCTCTGGATGATTATCTCGGGCATCCGCATAAAAAATATAAAACGATCCATATTGCAGGTACTAACGGTAAAGGATCTGTTTCGCACCTGATCGCATCCGTGCTCATGGAAGCGGGATATAAGACCGGCTTATACACATCACCACATCTGAAGGATTTCAGGGAAAGAATAAGAGTAAACGGAAAACCAATTGAGAAAAAAAAGGTGACACAATTTGTTAAGGAACATTCTGAAATAATCAATTCCCTGAAACCTTCATTCTTTGAGATCACCGTAGCGCTGGCTTTTGATCATTTTGCCAGAAGCCATGTTGATATTGCGGTTATTGAGGTCGGTCTTGGCGGAAGGCTCGACTCCACGAACATTATTACACCTGTCTTGTCGGTTATTACCAATATCGGTCATGACCATATGGACCTTCTGGGAAATACATTAGAGCTGGTCGCAGCTGAAAAGGCGGGTATCATAAAAAAAAGCATACCTGTAGTGGTAAGTGAAACACAAGATGAGATAAAAGGTATTTTTATTGGCAGAGCGGACGAAACAGGATCGGAGATCAGTTTTGCAGATCAGAATTTTGTCTGCACATTGGATGATTTTAATGCAGAAACAGGAGAAAGAAGGTTTAAAATAACTGAAAAGAAATCAGACAATTCATATACAGGTAATATTCCAACAAGTGGTGATTATCAGTCGAAAAATCTGCAGGCGCTCTTCCAGGTATTTAAAATCCTGAAGGATGATTTAAGGATAACTGATTCAGATATTATTAATGGTGTCAGACATGTAGTCAGGAAAACGGGGCTACTTGGCCGGTGGCAGGTTTTAAGTCATAAACCTCTTATTATATGCGATACAGGCCACAACAAAGAGGGGCTCACTTATGTTATGAACCAAATAGAGAGGATTCCCAGAACAAAACTACTGTTTGTACTAGGTTTTGTTAATGACAAGGATCTCAGTCTGGTTCTGCCTCTTTTTCCCTCTGATGCAGACTATTACTTTACAAAAGCTTCCGTACCAAGAGCTCTTGACGAAAAGATTCTCATGTCCGTAGCATCGAAATACAACCTGCAAGGAAGGAGCTTCCCGAATGTAAAAGCAGCCCTGGAAGCTGCAAAAGATGCCGCTTTTGAAACTGATGTGATTTTTATCGGCGGAAGCACTTTTATTGTTGCAGAAGTCGTATAAATTTTGTATATTTATTATTTTACCCCCTTTTGATCATGAGAGTTATATCCCTGTCTTTTCTTATTTTGATGTTATTTTCTCAATCATTTTCGCAAGGCGAGAAAAGAATTGTCATTCTTCATACCAATGATCTTCATTCACGTCTTACAGGCTATGCACCCGAATCAGCTTATACTCCGATGTCGGTGAATGATGATAATACTGTTGGAGGATTTGCAAGAATTGCCGCTATTATTAAAAATGAAAAGGCTAATAATCCGGGCAGCACACTGGTACTTGACGGAGGCGATTTCCTGATGGGAACCCTTTTTCATGCCCTTGAGGTAAATACCGGTTTTCAACTCAGCCTTATGAAGAAAATGGGTTATGATGCGGCTGGTCTGGGCAACCATGAGTTTGATTTTGGTACTGAAAAACTGGCAGCTATCATTAATTCTGCCAGGGAAAATGGAGAGATACCCGCCCTGTTGCTCGGTAATGCTATTTTTGACAGCAACGATCAAAAAGATGATGCTCTTGTTTCACTCTTTTCGGATAGTATATTGAGCAAGAAGCTGGTAATAGAAAGGGGTGGTTTGAAAATTGGATTGTTTTCGATCTTCGGAAAGGTTGCAGACCACGATGCGCCTTATGCTTCTCCGGTTAAATTTGCCCGGCAGACTGCCGCTGCCAGGAGACTGGTGAAAGAGCTAAAAGCTGATAAATGTGATTTAATAATTTGTGTTTCACATTCAGGGATTGATAAAAACAAAAAAGGGGAGTGGGATGGTGAAGATGTTGCACTTGCCAGATCAGTGCCGGGAATAGATGTGATAATCAGCGGTCATACACATACAAAGCTTGAGCAGCCCATTAATATAAATGGAGTAAAAATTGTACAAGTTGGTGAACATGGTCAGTTTGTGGGCCGACTTGAGCTTGTTTTTAATGATGCAACTTTGGTATCAAATAATTACAGGCTGATCCGTGTTGATGATAATATTCCGGGAATATCAGATATACATCAAAGTATTGAAAATCATAAAATAAAAGTAAATGATGAGATCCTGGCACCGCTTGGTTTTGATTTTAACAAGCCGCTTGCAGAGACAGATTTTCTCCTGGAATGTAATGAACAGGGTGATTTTAAGTCCAGTAACCTTGGTCCTATGGTGGCTGATGCAATTCATTCCTATATCAACCGGCACAACAGTAAAGGTACTGATATAGCAATTGTAGCGGTTGGTGTCATACGCGATAAAATTGTCCCCGGTGTTCAGACTGCCCCTGATATTTTCAGAGTGATGTCATTGGGTTCAGGAAGTGACGATGTCCCCGGATATGCTCTGGCGAGGCTGTTTGTCACCGGAAAGGAACTCAAAAGCATCATGGAGATTCTGCAGGTAGCTTATAAATCAACTCCCGCAAACTATTGTTATTATTCCGGATGCAGAGTCCTGTATGATCCTGATAAGGGAATTTTTAACAAGATCAGAAAGATTGAAATTATTCAAAAAGATGAGGGCTTAGTGGTTGTTGATTTTTCTAAAAAGAACACTACTCTTTATTCCATAACAGCAAATTCGTACATGCTTGAGTTCATCGGGATAATTAAGAAGATGAGTTTTGGTCTTATTAATGTTGTCCCTAAGGATGCATCGGGTAATCCGGTTAAAGATATGCAAAAAGCAGTTATCGATCTGGATGAGAGCCTTCCCGGAATTCAGGAGGGAAAAGAGTGGCTTGCCCTTATGGAACTGATCATCTCAATGAAAGATATGAATGGCAACGGTATTCCTGAGATTGATAATAAATATTCTACTGCAATCCAGACTTTTTCTACAATAAATCCCTGAGAGGGAATATTTTAACTTCTCCTTATTG